>JADGCJ010000283.1 GCA_015229045.1 Magnetococcales bacterium | reverse complement strand
CGCGGTTCAAGGTCCGATTTTTCAAGCATGCCAATTTCAAATGCGATTGCCCTGACCAGGAAGGGCATAGCCCTTCCTGGACCATCCCAGTCTTTCAATAGTTTAAAAAAACTGCGCATCTCGGAACGGATTTGGTTTGAATAGTCACAATTTTTTTTCGTCAAACATAATCGACTCAACGCAGTGTAACCTTTTGCCGATAGAGAGAAACAGACTGGGCAGTCGCTGCAACCTCGCATACCGAAGGAGGGCGTCATGGATCATTCACCCCCATCCACGAGTCGGAGATGGATCCTCCTGCAAAGGGCAGCAGGTTTGGCCGGACTGGCCCTGCTCTCCGGCTGCCTGCACACGACGGATGCGGACAACCGCTCGCCTGAACACGTCAAAATGACCCCGGACCATGTGGCTCGCATTGCCCGCTCCTGCGTACCGGGAGGGCTGATCCCCTGCGCGGAGACCGGATTGCCGACAATCGACTCCGATCTCATGCTGGCTGCGGGAGAGGGTAGCCGAGGCTACCCGGTCATGACCTCGCCCAACACGATCGTGATGCCACGACGTGTCTGGCGTCCCATGCAGACGATGCCCATCGTGGAACGGATAACACCCGTCTATCCGTTCCCACCCGGGTCGGCCGACATGGATGCGATGGATGACGGTGTTCGCATCCCTTCGTCACGACGCAGCTCTTCCTCTGTGTCGTCGCGTGCGGTCCCCAAGCTCAGCGAGGTACGCGAGGAGGGTCTGGACGCTCCTGGTTACGATCTGTCCGGCCCCGGCTCGCATGTGACCCTTCCCCAACCCCCTGGCGGCATGCCTTTGCCCCCCATCGAAGCCTCCCCGCTGGCCTCTGGCCAGGGAACCACCCCCTTGCCAATCGTCTCCGGGTTTGGGGCCGCAGACCCTGATGGACGGCTTCTCCCGACCGCTACCCACGCATCGACCACCGTCACCCACGCACCAGCCGGCATTGCCCATGCGCCCGCGCCGGTCGCTGCCACCCATGCGCCAGCCGTCGCTGCCCATACACCCGCGCCGGTCGCTGCCGCTCCTGCACCAACCGGCGAAACCCACGCACCGGCGCCGGCCGCTGCCCATGCATCACCCCCCAAGAACCACGCACCCCCTGCCGAAGGAGCAGCACTCTCCCCCTATAAACCGGGTGGCTGGCCGGCAGCCGAAACGTCACCACCCACCGAAAAGCCCAAACCGGCAGCCGGCAAGCCCAAAACTGCCAGAAACGTGCCCAACCCAGGCTCCTCCCACGCCAAGAAAGGGGACCACGAAGCTGTCGAGGTGGTGGAGGATGTCAGCGGCAAAAAAGGGGCCAATATACCTGGATCACAACCGCACCATTGACCTGGCAATCAAAATAAATCACTGATGCAATCAGGGCTGGCGTCCGAAAAAATTCTCGTCGGCATACGCGACAAAAAGTGGACAAGAGAGGGGAAAACGGCATGCAACTCCTTGCAAGAATGAAAACACACAGGGTCAGGATTCTGCTGACCGTCACCGTCGGCTCGACCGGACTGGTGGCAGCCGGGTCGACCATCGCCGAATGGTATCCCCAGCCCTCCGTCCAGGTCGGATACACGATGAACAAGGTCCAAACATGGCGCTACGAAACCGGCCACGAATATCCGGTGCAGTACATGTGGGAAAAAAGTCCCTCCGTGGGCAACGTGTGGGATTATCAAAGGCTGGGCAACCACACCGGCCAGCCGGTTCCCTTCGTCAGACGAACCCCCATCGAGGTACAAATACCCCAGGCGGTCATGGCTCCGGTCCCCGTGGCGGCAGGCAGGAGTGTACCGGCCCATGTGCGTGTTCAACCCACCATCCCGGCGGATGAGACCTCGCCGGGTTTCCTGACCCCCGAGACGGTGTTCATCTATCGGTAGTTCCGGTGAGTCTGTCCGAAAGCGGGGTCCAGGGGACTGGCGACCGGACAGGTCCAGGACAGAGTCCTGGCGAGATTTGGGACGGATCCCCAACGAAACGGTGCGAGAAAAATAGTGACATGAAAGACTTTATTGGGGCTCCGCCCCAAACCCCATTGGGGCTTCGCCC
>JADGCJ010000282.1 GCA_015229045.1 Magnetococcales bacterium | reverse complement strand
TGGCCTCGGGCGTGTCAGTTTCAAATGCGATTGCCCTGCTACCTGGGCAGTTACCTTTTTTTCGGAAAATACACATCACAGGTCCATGCACCGTTCAAGAAATGGCAGCAGATGTTCGAGACACCAGGCAGGATGGGTCAAGGGGAGCATGTGACCGCCATTATCCAACCAACAAAGCATGGCCTTGGGGTGTTGGGCAAAGAGTTCGCGCGTATGGGAAGGGGAGACGATCGTGTCTGCCGTACCAGCCAGCACCAGGAGGGGGCGATTCCATTGGTCGAGTATTGACTGGTTGTCCCACGATCCCAGCCAGTGGAGACCCTGAAGGACCCTCTCCTGATCGAAGGTGGCCATGGGTACGGGGCCAAGATCCATGGGCAAGCCGGCCTTCTGGCGAAAATCGTGCAGCAGGGCCTCCGGATCCTCACGACAGCGAACCTCCATACCGCGCAAGATGCGAGGATGAACTCCATGAGTCAAACCAGAACCACGATGGAAACGACTGAACCCATTGATGCTGACCAGACCCAGACAATGCTCTGTGGAGAGACGTCCCTGGCGCATCTCCTCCAGGAGCCAGAGAAATCCCAAAGAGTGGCCGATGCCCACCCACGGAGTCGCCGGAACTTTCAGAGGTATGGATTTGGAAAAAAATCCCAGATCCGGCAACTGGTGGTTCCACCGGGGCAGGTGACGGGTCACGCCGCGCCACATGCCCGGACCCAAGACCCAACCATGCACCCATATCAGTTCGTGTTTCACTTCGTGTTTCACGTGGAACACTCGCGCAGGGTCTGGAGCATGGCGGGGATCCTCTCTTCCAATCGGGCCAGATCGGTCTCCTGATGGGCGGCACTCAAGGAAAAGCGCACACGACTGGCTCCGGTCGGCACAGTGGGTGGACGAATGGCTACGGCCAGCATGCCGGATGAATCCAGCAGGCGGGAGAGGGCCAGGGCCCGGGTCGCAGATCCAGTGATGACGGGGATGATCTGCGTCGACGAGAGGCCGGTATCCAGGCCGGCAGATTGAAACGCACCACGCAGACGCGCAGCCTTGGCAAGCAACCCGTGCCGGACCGATTCCAGATCCGGCAACAGCTCCAGAGCAGCGTCCATGGCGCCCAGAATGGCAGGCGGCAGGGCCGTGGCATAGATCAAACCGCTGCAATGATTGACCAGGAAATCAACCAGCTCCTGCGAGCAGGCCGCGTAGGCACCAAAACTTCCCAGCCCTTTGCTGAAAGTTCCCATGGCCAGATCCACCCGGCCAGGAAAAGATGCCGACAGACCAAAACCGCCAGGACCAAGAACACCCGTCGCGTGGGCCTCGTCCAGATAAAGAAAGGCGCCATGACGCTCTTTCAGGGTGATAAGAGCAGCTGCATCGATCTGATCGCCATCCATGCTGAAAACCGTTTCCGAAAGGATGAAACGGGGGCCGGGTTTGTTGCGATGGCGGGTCAACAAATCGTCGAGGTGATTCAAATCGCCATGTCGATAGCGAATCTGCCGAACTCCGGCGGAGCGGCAACCATGGTGAATGCTGGCGTGGTTGAGACGGTCGGAAAAAACGAGAGGCTGACTTCCAAGCACCCGGGAATCAAGCAAAGCTGCGAGAATGGCCACGTTGGCTTGGTAGCCGGAGTTGAACAGCAAAGCCGACTGGGATCCCTTGCCACGGGCCAGTTTGTGCTCCACGACAGAGAACGAATCCAGATTGCCGGAGACCAATCGGGAAGCGCGGGAACCGGCACCATAACGGGATGCCCATGCCTGACTGCGTTGGATCAGGCTTGGGTGTTCGGCCAGACCGAGGTAATCATTGGTGGAAAAATTGATCAACTCCCGGCCATCGATCCGAACGCGCCCCCCCGGCAGTGGAGTCATGGGACGCAACACGCGCAAACGATCCGTAGCGTGGCGTTGCTGAATGAACTGGCGATAAGCCGTGTAGGGCATAGATAAAATGATTAAAAGGGTCCGGGGGAGGCTTTTTTCATCCATGCAGCGTCGGTAGTCAACTGCATCGTCATGTCAAGTTGACTACTATGGGCCCCGCTGTGTGTCTGAGTCAATGTTTGCCATTGGGGCTAAACCAAATCCATTTCAGGGCAATCGCATTTGAGATTTTCGAGGACCATGAATAGTGATTCGGGAACCTGTCAAAACGGGGTCCAGGGGGCTGGCTCCCTGGCAGGTCCAGGACAGAGTCCTGGCAGGTC
>JADGCJ010000281.1 GCA_015229045.1 Magnetococcales bacterium | reverse complement strand
GAGGTTGGCGGGCAAGATCTCGCTCCCGGCATCTACAAGTGGAGTTCGCCCGTTACCATTTCCAACGATCTCACGCTGACCGGCGGTCCGAACGATGTCTGGATCTTCCAGATTGCCCAAACCTTTGATCTGGCCAATGCGAAACGCATCAAACTGGCTGGTGGAGCCTCGGCCAAAAACATCTTCTGGGCAGTCGCCGGCGCATCGACCCTCGGGACCACCTCGCACTTTGAAGGCATCCTGCTCGATAAAACCATGATCGCCGTGAACACGGGCGCAACGGTCAACGGAAGACTGTTGGCCCAGACGGCGGTAACACTCCAGATGAGTACGGTTACACAGCCCCAGTAAAGACCCATGTCGCCAATGTGGTCATAAGGCACACCCACACCGACAGGAGTAAGGAGCTGTCTTCTGGAGTTTAGGGCCAAGGTCGTGGTTGCCTCCCGTCGCGGCATCGCGACGACAACCCTACTCTCCAGGAGATGCCCCGATGCGTGCCGGAAATTGATGGGGGTGGAAGAATGGGACGAGAGAAGGCCCAACCAAGACATATGGGTTTCTCTGCAGATCTCGTCAGTCCACCTATGTGTATATTTTACAACCGGATGCAGAAGTTTAGCCGGTTAACAGAAGGCTGCCTCCTTTGATATCACAGGGATCGATACAAAACATGAGCACCGGTTTGATGGCGAAGGAGGAGCTGCCCTACAGGGAGTCCCTGGGAAGCAACCAGAAGGAAACGCTCTTTTTCCAATCCCTTGGAGAATGGCTGATCCGCAACGAAAAGATCGATCAGCGTGGGATCGATCGGGCCATGCGGCTTCATGCAGCCGGATCGGGTCGTTTTGATCAGGCCTTGGTAAAGTTAGGCCTGGTCAACGAAACCGACATGGCCACTGCTCTGGCCGAATTGCTCGGACTCCCCCTACTGAAGCAAGATGACTATCCAACATCATCGGTATTGCCCGAAGAGATTAACCTGCGGTTTTTTCACGCCAATCAGATTCTGCCACTTGCCGATTTCCCAGACCACCTGGAAGTGGCAATTTCCGATCCTCTCGATTCCGCTTATTATTTAGAGGCATTGCGTTTGAAATTCGGCAAGCCGGTCAAACCGCGCGTAGGGGTACCGGTACTCATCAATGAGGCACTGAGAAGAGTCTACGGAGAAGACCACACCAAAAATGATGAGGAATACGGCCTGAAAAGCGAGTGGTCTGACGATGAACTGGAGCGATTAAAAGATCAAGCGAGCGACGGGCCTGTGGTTAAACTGGTTGATCGTTTGATCGAAACCGCTGTTGAAACAAGAGCTTCCGACATTCATGTCGAGCCCTTTGAAGATAGCCTGAGAATTCGCTTTCGCATGGATGGTTTATTGAAAAGCGAAGAGACCTTTCCAAAGAATTATGCTCCAACGGTTATCTCCCGTCTGAAAATCATGGCAAAGCTGGACTTTGCCGAAAGGCGTCTGCCTCAGGATGGCCGAATGCGCATGGCTGTCAGCGGGAATATGGTTGACTTCCGGGTCTCGACCACACCGACGGTCTATGGAGAGTCCGTGGTATTGCGAATTCTGGATAAGTCCAGTGTCGTTCTGGACTTGGATACCCTTGGCTTCGCGGAGGATACCCTCAAAGAGTTCCGCAAGGTATTGCACCGTCCACATGGAATCTTACTGGTGACCGGGCCCACGGGCAGTGGCAAGACAACGACTCTATATGGCGCCCTGGCGGAACTCAATACCCCGGAGCGTAAATTGCTCACCGTGGAAGATCCGGTGGAATACGAGCTGAAAGGGGTTAATCAGGTTGAAGTGAAGGTTCAAATCGGCCTGACGTTTGCCAAGGTGCTGCGATCATTTCTCCGCCAAGACCCGGATATAATCATGGTCGGGGAGATACGGGATTTGGAGTCGGCCCAGATTGCCGTGGAGTCTGCGCTGACAGGACATCTCGTCCTGTCCACACTTCACACCAATAGTGCTGCGGCCACGGTGACCCGCTTTCTGGAAATGGGCATCCAGGGCTATTTGTTAACCTCAACGTTGGCGGGTGTGCTGGCGCAACGGCTGGTCAGGCGCATCTGTGAGGAGTGTAAAATTGCCTATACAATACCCATGAGCAATGCCGTAGGACTTGGATATATGCTGCTGAACTCCCAAGAGATAACCCTCTTCAAAGGAAAAGGTTGTAAGCGGTGTCAAGATACTGGATACAAAGGAAGATTGA
>JADGCJ010000280.1 GCA_015229045.1 Magnetococcales bacterium | reverse complement strand
GCATAGAATGCCAATGCGGCAATGAGGAGATGGAAACCACTCGGCCTAGATTGGTCTGCAAATGGGCCATGAATATGCTCCAACTGCGTTGCTGCCCGTTCAAGTGCCTCCACTCCAGTGAATCGAGGATCTCCATGTTCCGCCTGACTGCATCCTGCTGCCAATATAGCGTAGGCGGCAAAAGTCACCTTGTCGTCAAGGGCAGGATCGAACTTTGGGAAATTTTCTTGATTTTCATCAACCTCGTGTAGGACATGCCTAGCATGAGCCTGGGCAAACAAGTGGTCGATTCTGGCATCTTGCATGCGGATCAGTTGAAGTTTGGCTTGTTCTATAGGGATGGCCATGATTACTCCAAGCCATCGTAACAAGGAGCGATGAGAGACTCTGCAGACGCCAACCCCATGGAGATCATGGCAAGACGATGGGTGGGTGCTGGCGTGTTCTCTTTGACTCGCCGAGCACTATTGGTATCACTCATTAAAAAACCAACATAATCCATGAGGAGGTTATTGTTTGCAATCAGTGCCGCACATGACATAACGCGGTTACCAAGATTGTTCTGGCCAGATTCGAAGAGACGATCTGCAACAAACTGGAGAGACGCAGGAATTCCTCCATGATGTGAACGAACCAGTCCTTCAACAATTTCCTTCACAGCCACATTGGATGAAATCTCACGAAATTTAGCCTCGCCAACGATAATCCTGATCGGATTGGAATCAAGGTCGAAGGCAAGGATGTCATCTCCCTTCAGAGATTGATCCACGTTTTGGTTGTACCGTAAGCGGTATACAGGTATGGTTGATCCAGTCGTGGCGACAAGATATTCAGCCAGAACCACTTCGGCGAGATTACCTTTTCGAGTGGCTGGATTGGTGGGAAAACGGTTGAGTCGTTTTTGATCTTTTGCGAAACCCAACTGCTTTTTTGCCTCCATACTTCTTGCCAACTGTTCTGGACTTGCGTGATGGCGCGTGACCATTTCCCTAAGGTCCGTTACCAAGTCATTACGGACCCCATTTTTTTCGGAGAGATCTCGATACGGCACAGCAGAGACAGTCAACCCGTCGTTTGGAATGAAAGCGCGTCCAAACGGGTGTTCCTCTCCTGGATGAAAACCCATGATCGTCTGAAAGGCAGATGCTCCTGTACTGGATGGCGGCATATCAGGAATTCTCCTCCACCCGGTTCACCGCCTGATCATACCACATGATCAATTTGGGGTCTTCCTGAAGTATTTCTTCCGGGATCTTCTTTGCGACAGTTAGAATGGTGGGGTAGTCCTTCTCCTGCCAGGCTTTCTTGAACCCGGCGCGGACGGCTTCCATGCGGAAAAGCCTTAGCTTCTTGTGGGGCTGGCTTGTCGCCAGTTCCCGGTATGCCTCGAACTCACGCAACAAGGCGCGTTCGCGCATTTTTTCCAGATCACTGGCTTTGTTGGGGTCGGGAAGAGACCAGCGATCCTTGGCTTTTTCACGCAATACCGGGTCGTCTTTGGACAGGCCGCGCAGATCCTTGAAATTGGTGGAAAGGTAGCTGTGGATCGGACCAGGCACATCCCCCTGGCCGTTATAAGGCAAAAAATTCATCTCCAGCAACTCAGACAGTTCCGGCATTTTTTCGCATTTCATCCATCCAGCGCGGGTGCGTTCCATGAATTGGGGTTGGAGATCCTGGTAGCTCTGGGGTTTGTCCCGCAACTGCTGACGCAACCATTGAATGGCGGATGCCTCGTCCACCACGTCCAGGGTGAACTGTCTGACACGGTTGGCGGTCAGACGTTTTTTGTCGTATTCGGGAATCTGTCCAGGCAGAAAAAACATGCCGTCCCGCTCGGCGAATCGTTGGGTCAACCCCAACAGAAATTCCGCCGAGGAGAGGGGCACCGTCACCCCTCGCTGAACATGAAAAGCCACCATGCGGTCAAACAGGAAATAACCTTGCCGCTCAGCGATCACCTCCACCTCATCATCCTTGGCCACATAGATCGGCAGTTGCTTGAGATGGGTGCGGACAAAATCCCATACTCCTTCCTCTGTCCCGGCGGAAATCTCAAATCGTTCATCCAGGCCGCCATTGGGCTTGTAAGCGGAAATCACCAGATCCTGCTTGACAGCGGTACTGGTCACCTGCCGATAAGACCCCTGTTGCTTGTCCAGTGTACGGACATCCGCCACCACGAATCCGGCGGCCAGCATGGCTTCCTGGATAGCGTTCCAGACGGCGTTTTTGGAGTTGTGGAACACCACCGTCATCCAACGACCCGGTTTCAAAACTCGGTAATATTCTCGAAAACACCGCTCCATCAGTTCCTGATATTCGGGCATGCCCTTTTTTTTGGCCTTGTCCACGATGGCCTCTGGTTGGGCGTCGGTTACCACACGGTGCCAGGACTCCACCAGAAAATTGAGATCAGCGTAGTAGATATTTTCACCGAAGGGAGGGTCGGTGAAAATATAGTCTATGCTGACGTCAGGCAGCTTGATCCAGGCGGTAGAGCCTACAGTGATAATTGCATTGTTGTATGACGAAAATTTATTTGTAAAG
>JADGCJ010000027.1 GCA_015229045.1 Magnetococcales bacterium | reverse complement strand
AGTCCTGGTGGGGTTCGGGGCGAAGCCCTGACAAAGGCTTTCATATCCATGCCAAGATGTGTGGTTTTACAAACCATTGAAAAACAGGAATGTTTCAGAATGGATGTACTCTTTTTGGAGCATTCCAGTCTCAATGGTTGAAAAAATTGTTTATCCAGAAATGGATTTGGTTTAGACATGATAGACAACCGCCATTGCATTGCATTGTTTTGTTGGTATGTAACTATTCAGCACCCGGCAACGAATTGGGGTTCAGGGGGCTGGCGACCGGACAGGTCCAGGACAAAGCCCTTGACCCTCCAGGGAGCCAGCCTCCTGGACCCCGTTTTGACAGGTCCCCGAATCACTATTCATGGTCCTCGAAAATCTCAAATGCGATTGCCCTGAGCCAATATGCGATTTGCCATATATAAAATTCGTCTGAAATTTAAATGACCATAAGTGTATATTTATTGAGAAGTCAATGAAAGTGTCAAACTGATATGGCATCATTGAAACAATTTTTATTTTTTATAGTTGATATGGATGTCATGATTTATCGTCAGGTTTCATATGATGCTGCAGGAGTAAATCCAACTGACGTTTGACACCTGACAGACACCCGTTCATTTCGTATATCCTGCTTGCCAAATCGTTAATAGAGTCCCGAGTCGGTATATGATTTAATTCTGCTTCAACCCGAATCAATCGATTACTTATTTCTGTCATTTCATGCCTGGTTTCACGCATGGAAGAGTCTAATTCTTCATGTGAAACGAGACCACGTTTGACGGACCAGGCTATCCAGGCGGCCATACCTGTCAATATTACCGTGACGACCGGGATCCATTTAAGAATTTCATCTAGCACAAACATTCTCCATATACAATCCAAATCCATTGCGGGATGCGTAGTTTCTTTAAAATATTAAAAGACATGGATGGTACAGGAAGGGAATGATCCTTTCCTCGTGGTGTTTTGGGTAAAGCCCCAGTAGAATCTTTCATGTCACTCTTTTTTCAATCACTAAAAAACGACCTGTCCCAGAACAGATGTGGTTTCACTGTAGCTCTGTGCAGATAAAGACGCATGATGAACCGCGTTCACCTTGGAACAAGTAGTTTCTTTCTGGTCAAGAAAAACTTTGACATGAAAGACTTTATTGGGGATTTTCCCTAGTTCTAATTGGGGTTTGTCCCAGATTCCACTGGGGCTTTGCCTCAGACCCCACCAGGAAGGGTACAGCCCTTCCTGGACCATCCCAGTCTTTCAATAGTTAAAAAACTACGCATCCCAAAATGGATTCAGTTTAACGATGAATAAAATATCAAATTACTCCAGACTGGATCCATTTTAATATACGCAGTTTTTTCTGTACAGATCAAATTTTTAGACGGATAGTACCTGCCCAGGTACCCCCTCAAGAAAGGCCTGGATATGAAAGCCTTTGTCAGGGCTTCGCCCCGAACCCCACCAGGACTCTGTCCTGGACCTGTCCGGTCGCCAGACCCCTGGACCCCGATGCCAAAAAGCGATCATGGCCTCGGGCGTGTCAGTTTCAAATGCGATTGCCCTGCTACCTGGGCAGTTACGATTATAATTTTATATATGATTTTATCTGTAGGGTGCTACGATTTGAAGGATGGAAATCTTTGACATCAGCCATGGCAGCAGGTTTTGCGAATCATGTATAGTCAATGGAAGACCTGTTAGGTCATTGTAAAGTACCAGAAGATTTAAATACCAGCATCTTTTTGGTCAAAATAAACTCAGATGGTGGATATCCATAGATCTCATCGTTTAACGTCCTTTGGTCGTTGCGCCGACGAGCCCTGCCAATCCAATACCGGCCGATATGATTTGCGTAGCTACCTCCGGTGCGACATGAACCCCGAATGAGGCTGCCAACAAGATCAGACCTTGCCAAGTGGAAGGTTCTTGCAATCTGTCCAAAACCCATTGTCTCATAATCCATACTCTCAAATTAAAATCCAAAGGTGGTTATTGCCAGCGGCACGATTAACGATAGCAGGGTCAATAAAAATCCCAATCCGGTTATGCCAAGCAGGTTGATGCCAATAAGACGGAGGATATGTGAAATATTATTCATTTTTTCCGCTTTTCATCATGTTTGCCAGGGTTTTGGCTCGTTGGCCGACCTGAGTTGCCCATTTGGAATTCAGCATGGCGGCAGCAGCCTGGACGTAATCTTTCTGTCTGATGGCATTGTGCATGTTACGGAAATTTTTGAGACCAACCAGACCAATATTGAAGCACATATCCATCAACACCCTTTGTCGGACGTCGTTCAATGTGTTGAAATAAACGAAGTTGGTTTGTAGCGCAGTGTGTACACGATCCAAATCGTTATCAAGCATGTGCTCTGCTTCCTCGAGTGTAATTCCAACATCTTCCAAATTGCGACCGTAACCAATCGTGGTCTTTCCGACCGTATCTTTATAGGGTTTTAATGCCATCCCTTCATGTTGTTTGATTTGTTTTTTCAAAGCTTCCCAGTCCATGTATTTTCTCCTTACAAATCAAAAAAATGATTCTTTTTATCTGTGTATGGTTATAAAAAATGACATATTTTAAAGAAGATGTGGTTCAGTCGCGCAATTTAAACCAAATCTATTTTTAGATACGTAATTTTTTAAAATTATTGAAAGAATGGGATGATCCAGGAAGGGCTGAGCCCTTCCTGGTGGGGTTCAGGGCGAAGCCCCAACAAAGCCTTTCATGCCAACATCTTTTCCCAGACAAGAAAAATCACGTATTGCAAAGTAGACGATGTTTAATTATTTGATTTAAGAATTTTCCAAATCATGGTCGCACTGATTTTGAATTTTCTGGCAACTTGATCTCCTGTCATTCCAGAATCATATGCCGCTCGAATTTCACGATTGCGTTGCTGGCGTAAGATTTTAACGGCTCTGGGAATATAAAAGCGTTCTGAACCGAAATGATTAGCCAGAGATGTGATCGCTTCGGTTCCTAAGAGTTTAACCAGTTGGTGATTTTCTTTTATATGGCGCAGTACTGGCAAAGACGATCCTCCCCATTTTTCTACCAAGCATAGTGTTTTATTGATACCAATCAAATCAACAATATTTTGGAGAGATACGGGAAGCTCGCGTGCATCAATTTTATTTTTAGATTTTTTTATCATGGTTCCTGCATTCATTGATGTGAGTTTTTAATACTCTAATCAGTTTCCTCATTTTTTTCACATCCAAAAATTCCACACGAATTATTACATTATTATTGTTTCCAAAGAACATTTTTTTGGCGACGACATCTGCATATTCGAGAATATCGTTTTTTGTTTGCCATGTCTTTTCCTTGAATTTTTCAATTTCGGTACATAAAGCTAATATATTATAAAATGCAGGCTTGCGTGCTGGACAGCAATAAGGTCTTTTTTTGAATTGAGTTGCAGACATGTTGCTTTCAAGGTCGTATTTGAAATTTTCCAGAATAAGTGAGTCGAATAATGATACGGAAGATGCGTCAGGATTGATATTGGTACGGTCATGTATTACCAGACTGGTCACTGGGTGATGTTTTTTTGCCGTGTTGTTCATGTTTGGCCTGCCTTGTCGATGATTGCGGGGCATGATTGACCTCCAGTCTGTAAATTTGTCTCGGCAGATTCCAGGCATGTTTCACATTCAAACAGCATCTGTTTTTGGATATGCCATTTCTTTGTGATCGAAAAATATTGTCATGAAAGATTCCTGCCAGGTATTTTCTCCAAATATTGTTCAACCGAATCCCTTTTGAGATGCGTAGTTTTTTAACTATTGAAAGACTGGGATGGTCCAGGAAGGGCTGTGCCCTTCCTGGTGGGGTCTGGGGCGAAGCCCCAACAAAGTCTTTCATGTCAACGCTTTTCTTGACCACAAAGAAACCACATGTTCCAAAGTGGACGCGGTTTAAAAGGAGAAATTGTATCTTTTACCCCGGCGGAGTCAAGAGGGAATCCCGATAAATCTTTCATGGCAATATTTCTCTTGGCTACAGGGAAGCTGTATATTACAAAATGGACGCTGTTTGACAATTCACATTCCTTCCATGGCTTGTTCAAGGCGTTTCAGAATGTCTGATATGATGGCCCTTGCGTGCGCCGTTTTGATATATTTCTTTTCCCCTACATCGGTAATCGCTGATCTGAGAAGATCCTCGTTATATTTAACTGAATAAAACAAATCAAGAAGAAGTTCAGCTTCATCTTTTTGTAAATCAAGTGTCATCAGTCCTGTTCCAGGAATTCTTATGTCCTCTCTTTCATGTATTGTTTTGTCTTCTCCATTGCAGCCATTGGCAGTCCATTTATAATCAATGTCGTTTTTATCATCACCGCTCTGCAGTATTGAATCTTCAACAATATAGTGATTTTGAGGACTATCCATGGTGCCGATGACGTCATATTCAACATTCTCTTGACCGTCACAGGCATCCATATCCAACTTTCCATCCATATGTGAATAATTGATTATTGACTCCACCTTTTCTTTATACTGTCCGGATGTTTTTTTTGTTTTCAGAGTTTCAACATCCCGTCTCTGCATTTCCGGGTGAATGACACCATTTTCAATAGCTTTCAGATATATTTCATCGGGAAGCTGCATGATTTCATAGAGCGTACGCCAGGAGGGTGGAAGAAGTGCGCCCATGGGCGCGTTTTGAAAACGATCGCTCTCACCAATTTGTACCATCTTGCGAATGGTCTGAAGCGTGAACGGCAGGCTGGATTGTAGCCTTTTCCAGGCTGCTTGATCAAGTTCTTTCTTGGCAATAGCCATAAGACGGCAGGTCTCGATAATTCCGTCAACGCTTTTATTGTAGGCCGTGCGAATTTTCTGTTGATGGATCGCCTCTTCACCGTTCAACTCTACAAATTTTCTTGGAATAATATTGGTACGCCCTTCGTCAATAGTTGTTTTGTTCATCATTTCCTCCATGGTATTGATGATCGACGGAAAAGGCGGGCTCCCTGTGGGACTTGAGGTGAAACCATAATAAAACCTTTTATGTCGTCATTTTTCTCGATCACAAAAAGAACTACGTATCCCAAAGCATATGTAGTTTAGTTTTTTAAACTATTGAAAGACTGGGATGGTCCAGGAAGGGCTGTGCCCTTCCTGGTAGGGTCGCAGGCGTTGCCCCGGTGAGGTCTGGGGAGGAGCCCCAATAAAGTCTTTCATGTCAACGCTTTTTTTGATCACAAAGAAACCACATGTTCCAAAGTGGATGCGGTTTAAATGGAATCATCCATGATTCCCGATCAACGTCTTCCATGATTCTGCATGATTCAGTTGTGGTTCAGTGCAGATGCAGCATGATTACGATATTTATTTTATTGATTACCGTGACGTGTACCATTTTTATATTGAATATCAAGCCAAATGATTAATTTTTTATTTTTTCTCTTTTCATAATGTCATTTTTATGCTACGACGGGGCAGCGCGTCGTACCGGGTATGTGAGTCGGCGACGTATGGGTCGTCGTTCGGCGTCGTACCGGCTTGGCCAGATCTCCCACGGATCAACCCCCAGCGCCCGGGCAATGACAGCCTGTGCAGCCGGGTAGGACTTGTCCAAAGCGCGCCTGATGCTCCCTGGCTTGTACCCGGCTCCAATTGACAGCTGCCGCAGGGTGATTTTCTTTAACACCAGGGCTGCGCGAATCTCTTCGGGATACCAGTCCCGCCCTCTTGGCCTGTAAAGGGCCTCTCTCAGAAAGTTGTTGGCGTTCATGGCGATCATGATATACGCAATTGTGAAAGAGATGTCAACCGCAAAAATGCGTTTTTATTCTCTGTTTTGCGTTGACCAGACTGGGTGTCCTGCAAATGTCTGATATTAAAAATATAGTTAATGATTCATCACTTGGCGTTCCCCTCGCTGATGCCGTCACTCTCCTCGCTCCAGGAATAGGATCTCGCATTAATGCGATTTCAGAGCGCGTCGGAGGCAAACGCAAACTTGCAGAATTGAGCGGAATGTCCGAGTCCCAAATCTATCGCTATGCCAACGAATCAAGCCTGCCAAAGCTCGAACCGCTTATCGCCATGGCCAGGGCTGCTCGTGTCTCCATCGACTGGCTCGCTACCGGCATGACCCCACAAGCAGGCAGCGACCTGTCTGCGACACACGATGGCGGTATCCAAGGCTACCCCGAAATTTCTGCGGAAATGACCCTGAAGGTTCTCTACGCCGTCGAACTCTTCTTCGCCAAGCGTGGCCCAACCATTCGCCCAGGCAATCTGCATAAGATAGTCTTGGTCATTTGCAAGCGCCTTGTCGAGAACAGACGAGGTCAAGGGGCGGGCAGGGTCCCTGATAATATCACAGATACTGATGAATTTAAAGAAACCATGTCTTTGCTTGATAGTGTTTAATTGAAATTTGGCACATCCTTGCAAGAATGGCTTACCGGCCAACCGGGTCGGCAATCTCTTCTTGATGAGGTGATGTATGTCAAAAGAGCATGAAGAATTACAAACGCTTGTCGCAAAAACTCAGCCTGACCCCATCGATGATGCAACACTTTGCGTCAGAAAAAAAAATCAGAAATGCCAAGTGGGTTGCAGCATCCCTGTTGATTGTCTTGCTGCTGTCGGGCATCACCGGATGGTATTGGCACACTGTTGAACGCACGGACTTGTTGCGCAGACAGTCGGCGGAACTCTCAGCCTGGGAAGCGGAACAACCTGTTACACCCGCCCAGATACGCGAACTGACGGCCATTGCCGAAATGGCTGCCCAAAAGCAAAAACTGTCTCGTCATAAAATCTGGAACGATCTCAAAATTCTTCTCAACGTTCGTCGCATCGAACAAATCAAACGTGGAGATTTTGACAAAGCCAAAGAGATTCTGCTGGCCAGAACACGGTAAAATTTTCTTTCAAACAGCCTCCACCCTGCCATCTGGGCGGGGTGGTGTTGCGTGGGGTCACTCCCGATACATGGCATAAAGTGCGGCGGATCGACATTGTCCCGGAATGGATGCTGTTGCATGACAATAGTGTTCAGACGAAGATATTGTGTCGCCGATTGTGGCGGCAACAGTGGAAATCGGGTAAATGTGCCTGTCAGGCCTTTTGCCTGGAATTCTCCTTTTTCGTCGAGGTGACCATGAAACGTTCCGAAGCCCTTTTCCAACGCGCCCGTGAAATCATTCCCGGTGGGGTCAACAGCCCGGTACGGGCATTCAAATCGGTGGGAGGAACACCGCCATTCATTCGGTCGGCAGCGGGAGCGGAGCTGACTGACGTGGACGGTCGAACCTACATCGATTACGTTGGATCGTGGGGACCGATGATCGTGGGTCATGCTCATCCGCAGGTGGTCGAGGCGATCTGCCAGGCGGCGAGCAAAAGCTCCTCGTTTGGCGCACCAACCGAAGCCGAGGTGCGCCTCGCCGAAATGATCATCAACTGCATGCCTGCCGTGGAAATGGTCCGCCTCGTCAACTCGGGCACCGAAGCCACCATGAGCGCCCTGCGTCTGGCGCGTGCCTTTACCAGCCGCGACGCCATCCTCAAGTTTGAGGGGTGCTATCATGGGCACGGCGACAGCCTCCTGGTCAAAGCGGGATCGGGGGCAGCGACCTTGGGTGTGCCTTCGTCGCCGGGAGTACCTGCGGCGGTGGCCAATGCCACCTTGACGCTCCCCTACAATGACCTTGCCGCCGTGCAGACCCTCTTTGCCGCACGACCCCGGACCATCGCTGCGGTGATTGTCGAACCAGTCGCGGGCAATATGGGTTGTGTGCTACCCGATGCTGCATTTTTGACAGGTCTGCAAAAGATTTGTCAAGCGGATGGCGCCCTGTTGATTTTTGACGAGGTGATGACCGGATTTCGTGTCGCCCTGGGCGGAGCGCAGGCACTGTATGGCATCCGGCCCGATTTGACGACACTGGGCAAGGTGATCGGGGGTGGTTTGCCGCTGGGAGCCTACGGCGGACGCCGCGACATCATGGAACTGATTGCGCCGGCGGGGCCGGTGTATCAGGCCGGGACGCTATCAGGCAATCCCCTGGCAACGGCGGCCGGTCTGGCAACGCTCGAGATTGTCTCCGTGCCTGGATTTTATGACTCCCTGGAAAAAATGACACATCGATTGACCGAAGGAGTGAGCGCCGTGTTGACAACTGCGGGGGTTGCGCATTGTCGTGCGCGCGTCGGCTCCATGTTTGGTCTTTTTTTCACCAACCTCAAGCTGGTTCGGGATTTTTCCGAGGCAGCGACCAGTGATCTGCAGCGATTCAATCGCTGGTTTCATGGCATGTTGGCGGCAGGAATCTATTTGGCCCCAAGCCAGTATGAGGCGGGGTTTGTCTCCATGTGTCACAACGAGGCGCTGATCGACCGGACGATCGAGGCGGCTGAAAAAGTGAGTCGCTCCCTGTGACCGGAAAACCGCCATGTCGTTAGAGCTGGCCATCGAGCACCACCTTGCCGGTCGCCTGGCCGAGGCCGAAGCCTGCTATGTCGATGTGCTGACCAGGGTTGCCAACCATGCCGGGGCGTTGCACGGTCTCGGCTTGCTGAAGTGGCAGGCGGGGCAGTGGGACGTCGCCCGCCGATATCTTCTCGATGCCGTCGCCACGGGTCCGGATGAGTGGCGCTACAACAGCACCCTGGGGCACTTTCTGGCCGCAACAGGACAGCCTGCGGAGGCGGTTCCGGCTTTCGAGTGCGCCAGGAATTTGCGCGGCGACGATGCCGCCACCTGGTTCGGTCTGGCCAACGCGCTGCATGCCGTGGGACGCCTGCAGGAGGCCGTCGCAGCCTATCGGCAAACGGTTGTATGGCAACCTGACAACGTCGAGGCCCTCAACAATCTGGGCGTCGCTCTCGATGCTCTCGGTCAGGAGGATGACGCAGTTGCGGCTTTTCGTCATGGCCTGGCGTTGCGCAGTGACTATGCACCGCTTTACAACAATCTCGGCAACTGGTTGTTGAAGAGGGGGGCTGTCGATGACGCCATCGTCGCCTTCCGGCAAGGCCTGGCCCTGGATGAAAACTCCGCCGAGCTTTGGTTCAATCATGGCAATGCCCTTGCCGCCCGGTGGGCCAGTCCGGAAGCGGTCGAGGCCTACCAGCGTGCCCTGGCCATCGACCCTGCCCATGTCAAGGTACTGGTCAATCTGGCCAATACCCTGCGTTTGCGTGGCGAGACCCACGCCGCTCTCGTTCACTATCGGCGCGCCATCGAGCTGGCACCGCGTTTTTTCGACGCTCACAACAACATCGGCGTCGCGTTGCTCATGACCGGGCAGATCCATGCGGCCATCGCCTCTCTGGGGCAGGCCATGGCGATCGATCCCAACAACTCCGTGGTCCATAACAATCTTGGCAATGTGTTCAAGAGCGTTGGTCGGCTTGACGAGGCCATTGCCCATTATCGCCGTGCCGTGACGCTCAACCCGCACGACATGGAGGCCCATAGCAATCTCGTCTACACGCTCTCTTTTCATCCGGGGTATGATGCATACGCCATTCTGGCCGAGGCGCAACGTTTTGCCAGCCTGCACTTGCCACCACGCCCTCCGACGACACATCGATCACCCGGACGTGTGGATGTGCCAAAACGTCGTTTGCGCATTGGTTACGTCTCACCCGATTTTCGCAACCATTGCCAATCCCTGTTTACCATGCCGTTGCTCGCTCATCATGACCACGAACGGTTTTCGATCCATTGCTATGCCCAACTGGCACATCCCGACGAGATGACCCAGCGGCTCGCGGCCCACGCCGATGTGTGGCGATCGACGCACGAAACAAGCGACGTTCGGGTGGCGGAGATGATCGAAGGCGATGGCATCGACATTCTGGTCGATCTGACCATGCACATGGCCCATGGTCGTCCCATGCTTTTTGCTTGCCGACCGGCGCCGGTACAGGTTGCCTGGCTGGCCTATCCGGGTACGACAGGCCTGCCGGCCATGGATTATCGGTTGACCGATCCCTGGCTTGATCCGCCCGGACTGGGCGACGACTGTTATACGGAAAGGTCGATCCGACTCCCCGACACCTTCTGGTGCTATGATCCGCTTGTTTCCGGACTGCAACCCAATGCTCTTCCGGCCCTGACGACGGGTCATATCACTTTTGGTTGCCTCAACAATTTTTGCAAGGTGTCGGACGCGACGCTCGAGCGTTTTGGCGACGTGATGGCGCGTGTGCCCGGATCACGACTGATTCTGTTGGCGCCTCCCGGGGGGCATCGGCGGAGGGTGTGTGACCTGTTGGGTCTTCGTGGTGTGACGCCTGAACGCATCGAGTTTGTCGCCTGTCAGCCGCGATCGCACTATCTGCTGACTTACCAGCGTATCGACCTTTGTCTTGATACCCTGCCTTACAATGGCCACACCACCAGTCTCGATGCCTGTTGGATGGGGGTGCCGGTCGTTACCCAGGTGGGTTCCACCGTTGTCGGGCGGGCCGGGTGGAGTCAATTGAACAACTTGGGGTTGGTTGAGCTGGCCGCTTGCGACGATCAGGCGTTTGTCGATACGGCCGTGGCGCTGGCAACCGATTCGGGGCGACTTGGCTGGTTGCGCAGCACGTTGCGTGGTCGTTTGGAGAGATCGCCCCTGATGGATGGGCAACGTTTTGCCCGGGCTGTGGAAGCAGTCTATTGCCACATCTGGCAAAAAAGGTGAAAACAAAAACAAATTGAAAGACTGGGATGGAGGTCCAGGAGGAAGGGCTGTGCCCTTCCTCCTGGTGGGGTTTGGGGCGAAGCCCCGATCAAATCTTTCATGTTCATCGATTTTTTGGGGGGTTGGGGCGAAGCCCCGATCAAATCTTTCACGTTCATCGATTTTTTGGGGGGTTGGGGCGAAGCCCCGATCAAATCTTTCATGTCAATCCTCGCCTTGTCAGGATGTTTCCAGACAGCCTCTGAGCCACGCTTTCAAGGTTCGATGAGAAAGAGTTCCTCACCATACTCCACAGGGCTGGCGTTATCCTTGATAATGCGGAGGATACGACCACTCACGTCGGCTTCGATTTCGTTCATGAGTTTCATCGCTTCGATGATGCAGAGAACATCGCCCTTTTCCACCCTGTCTCCGACTTTGACAAAGGCGGGTGCTTCGGGCGACGGGGCATTGTAGAAGGTTCCCACCATGGGCGATGTCACGGCAATGGCGGTGGGTGAACGGGCTTGCGCCGCCGGATCGTGGGGTGTACCGCCCGCCTGACCTGTGACAGGCCTGGTGGCGTCATGTCCCGGCGCCACCATCTCTCCGGAGGGGATGGTCACCACCGACCGGAAACCCGACGCAAACTGACCCCGATCCCGGATGATGCGTACCATGACCCCGTCATCCTGTCTGACCTCGATTTCGGCCACGTCGGTATCGGCGAGCATTTTCAGGAGCTGGCGTATATCCTTGAGGTCCATCTCTTCATCTCCCCCTGGAATGGCGTAACGGCATGTGCATGGGACGCATCAACCGGGTCGATGCCCACGAAGGTAGCGTATGCCCCCTTCCAGGGCCAGTATATAGCCATCTTGTCCAAACCCGGTCACCTGTCCGATGGCAACATCACTGATGTAGGAGTGATGCCGGAAGGGTTCCCTCTTGTAGACATTGCTCAGATGCACCTCAATCACGGGCAGCGCCACGGCCAACAGGGCGTCGCGCAAGGCCACCGAAGTGTGAGTATAGGCAGCGGGGTTGAAGATGATCAAATCGCAGCTGCCCAGCGCCTGTTGGATGCGCTCGACCAGCACCCCTTCATGATTGGATTGAAAAAAGACGATCTCCGCTCCCAGGACCGTGGCATGGTCGCGACAAGCTGTTTCGATATCGGCCAGCGTCGCAGCACCATAGATACCCGTTTCACGCCGTCCAAGCATGTTCAGATTCGGGCCGTTCAACACCAGGATACGCCAGGGTTGGGTTCTGGTCATGGATGAAACACCTCCTGTTGACCGGGGTTTTGTCCTGCGGATCCGGCCTCCTTGAAGAGAGCGAACAGAGGGGCGCAGGGTCGGAATTTGCGTATCAGCCACGTTGGGAGAGGGGCCTCTTCGTGCATGGAGAATCCGGCAACCGCGTCGCGTCCGGTCTCCATCCGGGTTGCCCAGGACGTCAGGCGTTCCAAGGCTGCTGCCGGTGTCACATCTTCGGGAGAGAGGGCCTGTATACGCTCCAGAAAAAGGTGCAGGCGCGCCACGTCCGGACGCTCTCCAGAGGCTGCTTGTCGAAAATGGGGTTCAGGGGGCTGGCTCTCTGGCGCAGGTACCACTTCGACTCCATTCGTTGTCGGTGACGCGGCTGCAGGCGGCCGAGGAGTCTCTGTGGGTGGAGGATCCATCGTCGGCATGGCACGTTTCAGAGCCGCAAGAGCCGAGCGGAAGGCGTGCCCGGGTGCCCGCCCGAAGGGTTGCAAATGGGCCTCGATATCCCCTTCTCCCAGGGAGGCAACCAGCAGGCGGGCAAAAAGATACCATCGGGCCACACTTTCCGGGGATCGTTCGCCGACCTCATCCAGCTGACGTCTGGCCTCTTCCACCCGGTTTTCCCGGATCAAGGCCACAATCCGGGTGATGAAATCTTGAGAACTCTCCGCCATGTCAGCTCCCGGATCCTGTGTTGCATGGTTGTGCCGACGACCATGATAACGCGTTGTCCGACCCTTCTTCCATCTTTTGTGAAAAAAACGAGATGATGATGCCCTTGTTGATTTTTTGTCTAAAAAAGGCCATGCTCTGCCAATGCGCTTCCTGAATCCGAAAACCGACTTTGCCTTCAAAAAAATCTTCGGCTCCGAAGAGAGTCGCGATATTCTGCTCAGCTTTCTCAACGCCATCCTGGATCTTGCGTTTCCCAACCTGATCACCGAGGTGACGATTATCGATCCTTATCTGGCGCCGAAGATCAAGGGGATGAAGGATACTTATCTGGATGTGCGGGTCCGTGATCAGAGCGACCGGGACTATATCATCGAAATGCAAATCCTCAATGTTGCTGGTTTCGAGAAAAGGGTCCTCTACAATGCCTGCAAGACCTATGCTGGACAGATTAAAAAAGGGGAAGATTACAAGCAGTTGACCAATGTGGTGGCCATTACCATCACCGATTTCATCATGTTTCCGACACTGCCGGATACCGTCAATCGTTTCATGTTGCGCACATCGACCCATGCGGATATTGCGCTCGATGACCTGGAGCTGCTTTTTGCCGAGTTGCCCAAATTCACCAAGGAGGAGGAACACCTCGAGGGCATTGTGGAAAAATGGTTCTATTTCCTGAAACATGCCGGTGATGTGCAGGCCGTGCCCAGGAGGTTGGCCGACGAACCGGCCATCCAGAGAGCCTTCGCCATCGCCAACAAGGCTGGCCTGACTCCGGAAGAGCTGAACGATCAGGAGCGGAGGGAGGATTTCATCTATCTCCAGCGCGGATGGATCGCTTTCGCCCAGAAGGAGGGCCACAAGGCAGGAGTCAAGGAGGGCATCAAGGAGGGCATCAAGGAGGGCCACAAGGCGGGCCACAAAGCGGGCCACAAGGCGGGCCACAAAGCGGGCCACAAGGCGGGAGTCAGGGAGGGGATCGAGGAAGGCCGCAGGGAAGAGAGAGCCGCCCTCCTGCTTCGGCTTCTTCGTCGCCGTTTTCCTGATCTGCCTGCCTGGATCGAGACGAAACTTTCGGCTGCCACCCCGGATGAGTTGGACATATGGCTGGATCGGGCACTGGATGCTCAATCCCTGGATGAGGTGTTTGCCTGATGCCTCACTCTGTTTCCAGGTCAACATGGATGCGAGACCATCGACGAAGCAGACGTTTGATCTGAAAATGACATAGGATAAACAGACGACAGAAGAGAGAGAGATTTCGGTCATGAACATCATACTCAACGGCGAAACACGCGACTTTCCCCCCGGGAGCACCATCGCAGACATGCTCGACACCCTGCAACTGGACAGCCGACGGGTTGCCGTGGAAAGAAATCTGGAAGTTGTGAGGAAGGATCGTTTTGCCGACGTCCGTTTGACAGATGGAGATCGCCTGGAGGTGGTCCATTTCATTGGTGGCGGGGCACCCAAACCCAAAACGGTTGCCGCAGGGGATCCTCTGGAGTTGGCCGGGCGGAGTTATCGCAGCCGCTTGCTGGTGGGGACCGGAAAATACAAAGATTTTGATGAGACGGTCCGGGCCATCGAGGCTTCGGGTGCGGAGATCGTGACTGTGGCGGTGCGCCGGGTCAACATCATCGACCCCAAAGCCCCCATGCTGACCGACTATCTCGATCCGAAAAAATACACCTATCTCCCCAATACCGCCGGCTGTTACACCGCCGATGAGGCCGTGCGCACCCTGCGCCTGGCCCGGGAAGCCGGGGGGTGGGATCTGGTCAAGCTCGAAGTTCTCTCCGACCCCAAGTTTCTCTGGCCCAACAATCCGGAGACCCTGGTGGCTGCCAAAAGCCTCATCGATGAGGGGTTCAAGGTGATGGTCTATACCACGGACGATCCTTACATGTGTCAACGATTTGAGGAGATGGGGTGTGTCGCCGTCATGCCTTTGGCAGCGCCTATCGGTTCCGGATTGGGGATTCGCAACCCCTGGACGATCCGCATGATCGTTGAACAGGCACGGGTACCGGTCCTGGTCGATGCTGGTGTTGGTACCGCATCGGATGCCGCCATCGCCATGGAACTTGGTTGCGATGGCGTCTTGATGAATACCGCCATTGCCGAGGCTCAGGATCCGATACGCATGGCCACCGCCATGCAATGGGCCATTCGGGCCGGACGCGAAGCCTGGCTGGCCGGACGCATGCCACGACGCACCCATGCAGCGGCCTCTTCACCCATCGATGGCACGTTTTTTTAGCCACCTGGCCATTTCTGTGTGTGCCCTCCCATGATCCACGCTGATTCGCCGCCTCGCTGGGAGTTCCGCTGGCCCGATCCGGTTGCCATTCAGGTGGCATCGGAACGGATTTTGCGGGAGACGCTCGACCAGGCCAAGGCCGACGGTGTGGAGTTGACGGATTTCAATTTACGTCTGCCGGTCATGGTTCGTATGGAGAGTTCTCCCTTCACGGAAGAGTTGGCACATGCCTTGCTTGTGGCCCCGTGGGGGGTGGAGCGCGTTTATTGGCATCCCCCCAATCAGCAACAATCCCCGGCCATCGAGTCGGCTTACGCCCTGGAAGCCGATGCAAACGGAAATGTGGCCAAAGGACAGGGCGTCCTGCTCAGGGTGGCAGGAAACCTGAAACCAGTCCTGATAGGTTGGGAACCTGAAACCGGGCATTACTTTGTCGAGACCCTCCTGCACTCGGTAAGGGAGTTTGATACGGCAGGAGAAGTTTTTGCCATGGCATCCAGGGCTTATCCGTTGTATAAACCGGAGACGCAGACTGTCTCCAGCCAGATGCAACGCCAGGTGAGTCGCAGACAGCTGTTCAGCTTCTGGTTGGGGAAGTAGGAGAGAAACGAACCCACTTTTTGTCCGGGAGTGCATTTTGAGATTGATAATCGTACCGGATCGGTTATATGGTGGGGGGATTCTCGCAGGCGGTTGTACAGTTTCAATAACAGTGAAGTCGGAAAATACCCATAAGAGAGGGAAAAACATGATCAAATCCAAATCCATTCCGGTAATGTTGATGGTGGCAGGTCTGATTGGGGGCATGACACTTGGTGGTTGCGCCAGCAAACAGCCGGAAGCACAAGTCACGGATCTCCAAAAAGCCGAACAGGAGCGTATGGCTGCTGAGAAGGCTCGTCAGTCCGCCAAGGAAGATTTGGCCCGCGCCGAGGAAGCCCGTCGTTCCGCCGAACAGGCTCGCCAAGAGGCCGTTGCTGCAGAAGAGAGAGCCCGCCTGGCAAAAGAGAAAGCTGTCGGTTCGCACAACAAGAATCTGAGAAAAGGCAAGGGCATGAAGAGCACCAAGAAGCATGTCAGAAAAGCCAAAGCCAAAGCTAAAGCCAAGGCTACTGCCCCCAAGTGACATAAAAGGTCAAGACTGACCAAAAGTGTTGCCCGAGGTGAAGCGCAGCCAACCGACGGCGACTGGTGAAAGATACTCTGTATCTTTGCCGTTTCGGGATGATAAGGTCTGATTTTCGACCTTGTCATCCCGTTGTCTGTGTTGCTTGTCGTTGTGTCGCTCGCGTTTTTTGTCCCGGGCAACCACCGAAGTGGGTGGCTGGTCGTGTCGGTGCGGCGTGTGGGGTTCGTCCGGACCTTTTCGGCAATTGAAAAAGAGGCGTGAAGATGATCGCGTCCAGATCCATCCCGGTCCTGTGCGTGGCCGCAGGTCTGATTGGCAGCGCGACGCTCAGCGGTTGCGCCAGCAAACAGCCGCAGCCGGATCCCCAGGCCTTGATCATGCAGCAGCAGGCCGAGAAGGACCGCCTGGAGCGTCTGGCCATAGAAAAGACGCGCCGGGCAGCCGAGGAAGAGGCCATGCGCGCCCAGGGCGTCCGCCGTGCTGCGGATCAACTGCTCCAGGAGGCCGCCGCCGCAGAAGAGAAGGCCCGTCAGGAGAGAGAAAAGACCAGACGTGCCGAAAAGTTGCAACTCATCATCAAGTAAACGCCGGGTCATGCCAGGGTCGCGCCCGAACCCGGGGCCGTGACTCCCGGCACTCCCTCACGAAAACAGATTGTAGCGCACAATGCAGTAGATGGCCCTGACGCCATCTTTCCAGGTGATTTTCTTGCCGTCGGCGTAGGAGCGGCCGTAGTAGCTGATGCCAACTTCGTAGATGCGCACGGTGCTGCCCAGCTTGGCCACTTTGGCCGTGATTTCTGGCTCGAAGCCGAAGCGGTTTTCGGCAATGTGAATCCTGGCGAGGACTTCGCGCCGGAACACCTTGAAGCAGGTCTCCATGTCCGTCAGGTTCAGATTGGTGAAGATGTTGGAGAGCAGGGTCAGGAAGCGATTGCCCACGGCGTGCCAGAAATAGAGTACCCTGCCCGCCTCGCCGCCCCGGAAACGGGAGCCATACACCACATCGGCCACGCCATCCAGAATGGGTCCAAGCAGACGGGGATATTCGGTCGGGTCGTACTCCAGGTCGGCATCCTGCACCAGGACCACCTCCCCCGTCGCCGCCTGAAAGCCTGTGCGCAATGCCGCCCCCTTGCCTTGGTTGTACTCGTGGCAGATCAAACGGATCTCTGCCGGATGGTGTCGGGCCAGGTCCCGGGCCAACTCCCGGGAGTCATCCCGGGAGCCATCGTCGACAATGATGATGTCGCGCGCCAGTCCCAGGGTATCGGCGGCTAATACCCGTTTTGCCAGCGAGACCAGGGTTTTGGATTCGTTGTAGCAGGGAATCACGATGGTCAGGGTTTTGACTCTTGCCACGGTCATTGAGTTGCCTTTCCATTGCCAAAAAGGGTCGATCACCCCGGACGTCTGCCTGGCCGGGAGGGGTCTGCCGCCGCGCCATCCGGTTTGGGATTGCGTCCCCACTGGTCCATGATCTGGACCAGGCTCAGGGTCAAGGCGCGAATTTTGGTCTCGGTCAATTTCAAGCCAAACATATCCTTCAGGTAAAAGACATCGACCGCCCGTTCTCCGTAGGTGGAGACCTTGGCGGTGCCGATCTGGATGCCCTGGCGTTCCATTTCGCGGGTGACGGCATAGAGCAATCCGAGGCGATCCAGGGCATTGATCTCCAGCACCGTGGAGGTATCCGAAAATTCGTTATCCCATTCGACGGTACTGGGTACCTCGAAGAGTTCGTGTTTATGGGTGGTCATCTTGGAGCCGACCAGAAGCTGGTCGGGATGGACATGACCGTTCAGGACGGCACGTAATGTTTTTTCGATGCGCGCAAGCTTCTCCTCGTTGCGAATGGCGCCTCCCTTGGGTTCTTCCAAGACAAAGATATCGAACACCATGCCATCCCGGGTGAGGTTGCCATTGGCCGCCAGAATGTTGGCCGATTCGGCGGCAAGGGCACCGGAAATTTCGGCAAAGAGCCCCGCATGGTCCATGGTCTGGACCAGCAACGTGGTGGTATCCGAGTGGGGATTGGGCAGAAAGGCCACCGCCAGGGGTTGGTGAAACTGCTCCACCAGGGCTGTAAAGTGGTCGGCGATATCTTCTGGTTCGTTGCCGACAAAATAGTCGGAGTAGAAGCGGTCAAGGTAACCGCCGACGGTGGTGGGGGAGTAGTCCGGAGTGAGAATCTCCAGGACCGATTCCCGTTTTTGTCTGGCCTGGCGCGCCAGCTCGTCAGCAGGATAGAGTCCCTTGTTGAGAAACTCCAGGGCCAGGTGATACAAGCGCAACAGGAGATTGGCTTTCCACTGATTCCAGACCCCGGGTCCAACGGCCCGTATATCGGCGGCGGTGAGCAGGAGCAAAAGATCAAGGTTGGTCTGGTTTTCGACCATGCGGGAAAATTGCACGACGGTTTGCGGGTCGTTGATATCGCGTCGGAAGGCCGTGCGGGAAAAAATCAGGTGATTGGCTACCAGCCAGGCTACCTGTTTGGTCTCCCACTCGGGCAACCCCAGGCGGGTGCATACATCCAGGGCAATGATGGCGCCGGCCTTTTCGTGCTGTCCGCCGCGCCCCTTGGCGATGTCATGAAACAACACCCCCAGATGCAACACCACCGGGTGGCGAATCTTGCGCATGATCTGGGTGAAAAAGGGCAGATCCTCCTCGAGTTTGCCGGATTTGATGTGGCGCAGGTTTTCCACGGCCCGGATGGTGTGTTCGTCCACAGTGAAAATGTGGAACAGATCGTGTTGCGACTGCCCGATGATACGTCCGAATTCAGGCAGATAGCGACCGAGAAAATGGCACAGGTTCATCATGCGCAAGACCCAGGCGACGGACATGCGCCCGCTCAACATGTTCAGAAAGATCAGGTTGACCTCGGGGTTGCGGCGAAACTCCCGATCGACCAGGCCAAGATGGCGTGTCACCAGGCGGATCGTGTCGGGATGGATCCCCTTGACATAGCGTTGCGCCACTTCGAACAGACGCATCAGGCGCACGGGGTTTTCCTGGAATGCCTCAGGGTGGGTGATGGCCACCTTGTCGCCCATCAAAATGAACACATCTTCGAGGAGCTCCTGTTCATCTCCGTCGGATTGGAGCTGCTCTTCCTGATATTTTTGCAAGAGGACGTAGGTAAGATTGCCCACCTGTTTGGCAACCTGGTAATACCTGCGCATGAACTGCTCGACCCCGCGCATGTGGGGCCGGTCTTTGTAGCCAAAAGCGGCAGCGATCTCCAGTTGTTGCTGAAAGGTCAGGCGATCATCGCGACGACCGGCCCCGTAATGCAGGGCATTGCGCACCCGCATGAGAAACTCCCGACAGCGCTGAAAGGTCTGATACTCTTCCTGGGAGATGATCCCCTTGCCGACCAGATCCATGATGCGTTTGACCCGGTAGCGATACTCCGAGATCCAGAGAAAAGTGTGAATATCGCGCAGACCGCCGGGGTTTTCCTTGATGTTGGGTTCCAGATAGAACATGGAGTTGCCAAAGCGTTCGTGGCGTTGTCGCTGCTCCACCAGTTTGTCGCGCTGGAACCCCTCCACGTCATCGAGGAGGGTTTTGTCCATCAGAATGGCGCGATAGCGACGAAACAGCCGCTTGTTGCCGGCGAGAAAACGTGACTCCAGAAGCGAGGTGCGAATTTCCGACTCCTGGCTGGCCAGATCGATGCACTCTTGGATGTTGCGCACCGCATGCCCGACCTCCAACCGGAGATCCCACAGGAAATAGAGCATCCACTCCACTTTGACGCCGATCTGGGCTTGGGTTCCCTCCGGCAGGAGAAAGAGCAGATCGATATCGGAAAAGGGGGCAAGCTCGCCACGTCCATAGCCGCCGGTGGCGATCAGACAGAGCTGCGCGACAGGTTGGACCTGTTGTCGCCGCTCTTTGAAACGCCGTACCAATCTTTGCAGGAGAGGTTGAGGATGTTCTGACGCCACCTTGGTTGCCGAGCCGGTGATCGACGCTTCGTTGGCAGCGCGTACCAACAGGTAGAGGCGTCGCAACAAAACATCCATCAGATAGGCGTGCCCGCGCACGATATAGAGCCCTGTAGCCCCCTCCTGGTGACTTTGACGCAAGCGTTCCCGGCCCCGCTGCAAATGTTGACGAAAAACCTCCAGCAAGGCTCCCCGGCTGGCATCCAGAACGGCACCCGATCCGGCGCGATCGAGGACGGCGGAGATCTGTTGGTCCAGTTCTTCCAGATCGACGATGGTTCTCTTGCGAAATGTCGACACACGGTCACCTTGAGGAAGACAAGGAGATTTCCTTGTTCCAATTGGGGTTTGTTACCTTGCTGGGGTCATGTCACCATGGTAACGTATCCAGCGTCAAAGGAGATTCCTACCCTGGGGTACACGATTGGTCCATAATGGGAACCCTTTTTGCATGGGTCGGGGAGAAGTTCAAGGGTGAGGTATGAGGAAAACCATTTCCGGGCACACATGTTCTAACGCAAGGGACTTGGCATGTTCAGCAAGCTGATGGGCCTTTTTTCCATGGACATGGCGATCGATCTGGGCACGGCCAATACCCTGGTTTATGTGCGCGGAAGGGGTGTCGTCCTGTCGGAGCCATCGGTCGTGGCCATTCACGAGAGTTCACGCGGTGTACGCAAGGTACTGGCCGTGGGCACCGAGGCCAAGCGCATGCTGGGACGCACTCCCGGCAATATCGTCGCCATCCGGCCCATGCGTGATGGCGTGATCGCCGATTTTACCGTGACCGAAGCGATGCTGAAACACTTTATCAGCAAGGTACACAAGCGGCGCCACTTTAATTCGCCCCGCATCATCATTTGCGTTCCTTACGGCGCCACCCCCGTGGAGCGCCGGGCCATTCGTGAATCAGCCGACAGTGCCGGAGCGCGTGAGGTGTTTTTGATCGAAGAACCCATGGCGGCCGCCATTGGTGCCGGCCTGCCGGTGACCGATGCCAGTGGCTCCATGGTCGTCGACGTGGGGGGCGGCACGACAGAGGTGGCCATCATCTCGCTGGGCGGCATTGTCTATTCCCGCTCCATTCGTGTGGGTGGCGACAAGATGGATGAAGCCATTGTCGCCCATGTGCGCCGCAAATACTCCCTCCTCATTGGCGAGAGTACCGCCGAAACCATCAAGATCAAGATTGGTTCGGCCTATTCGCTCGCCGACCGCCTGGAGGTGGAGGTCAAGGGTCGCGATCTGGTCAATGGCGTCCCCAAGCACCAGATCATCTCCGATCCGGAAATCCTCGAAGCCCTGACCGAACCGATCAATGCCATCGTCGAGGGGGTGCGTATCGCTCTGGAACGAACCCCGCCCGAACTGGCTGCCGACATCGTTGACCGGGGCATTGTCCTGACGGGTGGGGGAGCGCTCCTGCGCGGCCTTGATAAACTCCTGGCCGACGAGACCGGCTTGCCGGTCATCATCGCCGAGGATCCGCTCTCCTGTGTGGTCATGGGTTCCGGTCGGGCGCTGGAAGAGTTGGACGCCATGTCCGACCTCCTCATGGATCGCTAGTCAACATCAGGAGTTCAATCCTTGGACTCCTTGTTCAATCTGCTCAGGGAGCATCGACACACCATTGCCGCTTCGCTTTTTTTGCTGGTGGCGGTCTTTCTCATGTTGTCGGTGCGCACGGGTGCCGTCGCTTTTCGCACCATTCAGGAAGCGGTGCTGAATCTGGTCGGGCCTGTCCAGCAGATGGTGCATCTCTCCCTGGAGACCTACGAAAACTCCAAAAAGATGCTCGACTCCTGGGTCCGCGTCCACGAAGAGAACGAACGTCTGAAAAAAGAGCTGGAACACCGCAAGGTGACCCTTCCCCAGAAGGAGGAGCTTCTTCTGGAAAACCGTCGTCTGCGCACCCTGCTTAACATGCGCCTCGATCCGGTCTACATGACGGTTTCAGCCCGGGTGGTGGGAGCCTCTTCCTCGGCCTATGCCAGCTCCCTGATCCTGAATGCCGGCAAGCTGGATGGCATCCGTGTCAATACCCCTGTCATTTCCATGAAAGGTCTGGTAGGAAAGATCGTCGAGGTCGGTGAATACCATGCGGTGGCACTGACCCTGATCGATCTCAACTCCCGAACTCCGGTGCGTATCCAGCGCAATCGCATTCCCGGTATTGCTACCGGCACCAACGATCATGCCATCAACATGGAGTTTGTCGCCAAAGATGCCGATATTCAAATCCAGGATCTGGTGATCACCTCGGGCATCGGGGGCATCTTTCCCCGGGGGCTGGTCGTGGGGCGCGTGGTGGCCTTCACACCGCAGGAGGTGGGGCTGTTTCAGAAGGTTGTTCTGGCCCCGGTGGTTGATTTTGATCGCCTCGAAGAGGTCTCGCTCCTCCTGACACCGGAAAATGATCCCCGACACAAAATTCGCCTGAGGTCCATTCCTTGATCGGCGCGCTGCTTGCTCCCTGGATGCCGGCCACCACCCTTCTCATGGCTGTTGCCCTGCAGGAGTTGGCTCTGCCCTGGCCGGGTTGGCATCTGTTCCGGCCCAATCTGGTTCTGATCTGTCTATTCTATTGGCGCCTGTATCGACCCGATCGTTGTGGTCCCGGTCTCGCGTTTGCCAGTGGATTGGCCGTGGACTCCCTGACGACCCTCCCGCTGGGAACCTCGGCCATCACCCAGATTCTGGCTGTTTTGGCAGTGGGACGCTTTGGCAATCGTCTGCGGGCCTCTGATTTTCTTCTGTTGATCCCGGTTTTGGGACTCATGAGCCTGTTGGAGCAGCTCCTCCAGATGGGTATGTTGTCCTTGTTTCAGTATCCTGGTACCCGGTGGCTGCATCTGAGTGGTCGCGCTCTGGCCACGTCGCTGGTGGCGGCCCCGCTGGTGGCAGCCCTGATCTGGGTGCACCGCCAGTGGCTGGAGAACGCCTGAATGCTGGAAAACGACCACGAACTGTTCCGTGTGGATGCCCGCCGCCGACTCCTGCTCATCGGTGGCCTGGGTGGTTTGTGTTTTTCCGTTTTGGGTGTGCGGCTCTTCCATCTGCAACTGCTCAAGGGTGGCGAGTATCGCGATCTGGCGGAGAACAACCGCATCAGCCTGCAACCCGTTCCTGCGCCGCGTGGCCGCATCTTTGGTCGCAATGGCGAAATCCTGGTGGATAACCGACCCGATTATCGTCTGGCCGTCATTCCTGAACTCTCGGGCAGCCTGCCCCGGACCCTGAAAAAATTGCGTCTGCTCATTGACCTGAGCGACAAAGAGATCGAGGGCATTCTGAAACAGGCCCGCAAGCAACGCTCGTTTTTGCCGGTCAAGGTCAGATCCCATCTGACCTGGGCCGAGGTGAGTCGCATCGAAGTGCGCAGTCATCTCTTTCCCGGCACCATCATGCAGATACAGTCCCGGCGCCACTATCCTTTCGGCAGTCTGGCCGCGCACGCACTCGGGTATCTGGGGGAGATCAACGAAACCGACAAGCGCGACTTTACCGACGTCAGAATTTCGGGGCACGAGTCGTTCTCCGCCATGCGTTACGATCAATCTGCCGACATTCGTTTTCGTTCCGGTGACCTGGTCGGCAAGACCGGGACGGAACGGCGTTTCGAGACCACACTCCGCGGTCGGGAAGGGGTGCGCAAGATGGAGGTCAATGCCCTGGGTCGCCAGGTGCGGGAGCTGGGACACACCCCGCCCCTGCCAGGGGATGACCTCTATCTGACCCTGGACATCGATATGCAAAGAGATGCCGAAGAGGCTTTGGGAGACAAACTCGGGGCGGTGGTGGTCATGGATCCGCGCTCTGGCGAGATTCTGGCCATGGTCAGCCGTCCGGCCTACGATCCCAATGCCTTCATTCGTGGTTTCGGACCGGGCCAGTGGCACGCGCTGATCACCAATCCGGGGCGGCCCCTGACCAACAAGGCCATCCAGGGACAATACCCCCCCGGCTCCACCTTCAAGATGGTCGTGGCGCTGGCCGGTCTTGCGGAGGGGAGGATAGGTCCCCATGACCGGGTCTCCTGTGGCGGCCACATCGAACGGGAGAAGGTGCGGTTCCACTGTTGGAAAAAAGGCGGTCATGGTTCCGTGGACATGGTGCAGGCCATCGCCCAATCCTGCGATGTCTATTTTTACCGGCTGGCGGACAAAATTGGCATCGATGCCCTGGAACGCTATGCGCGAAAATTTGGTTTTGGAGAGTCGTCCGGCATTCGTTTGACCGGCGAACGCCCGGGCCTGATGCCCTCCCGGGAGTGGAAACGCGCCAGGCACCGGACCTCCTGGTTTCCGGGCGAGACCCTGATCACCGCCATTGGTCAGGGATATGTCATGGCGACCCCCTTGCAACTGGCCAACATGGTGGCGACCATCGCCAACGGCGGAACCCTGTATCAACCAGCCCTGGTGCGCCAGGACAATCAATCGACCCCGGTGATACGCCGTCGCATCCGCATCGATCCTCACCACCTGGCCGTGGTCAGAAATGGCATGGAAGAGGTTGTCAACGGCTCCCGTGGTACGGCCCGCCAGGCAGCACCCAAGGGGGTTCGCGCCGCCGGCAAGACGGGTACCTCGCAGGTTGTGCGCCAGAAACGGGAAGAGAATGGCAGAGCCATTCCCTCGAACGATCCCCGTTTCCAGGATCACGCCCTGTTTGTCTCCTATGCCCCCGTGGAGGCCCCGGAACTGGCCATTGCCGTGGTCATTGAACACGGCGGGCATGGTGGTTCCGCCGCCGCCCCCGTGGCACGAGATATTATCGAGCGCTACTTTGCCCGGAAACGGACCGGGGTGGAGGCCTGACCGGCATGCCCCAGAACCATGACACGAAAAATTTTCTCTCCTCCGAGGATGCCGTCGCCCTGCGTTTGCGGGAACGTCTGGCGCGTTTCCCCTGGGGGTTGTTGTTCCTGTTGACGGTGACGGCCTCGATCGGTTTTATCGTCCTTTCGTCGGCTGTCGGCAAGCACAATATGGGCATGTTGATCAGTCAGGCGCTGCGTTTTGGTTTTTCGCTGGTGTTTATGGTGGTTCTGGCCCTGGCCAACGAGAAGGTTTATCGGCGTTATGCCTATCTTGTTTATGGCCTGATTCTCGTCATGTTGATTGCCGTGGCTGTCATCGGTGATGTCGGCATGGGGGCGCGTCGCTGGCTGGAGATCGGTGTGGTGCGCCTGCAACCCTCCGAGCTGATGAAAGTGGCCATCGTCCTGGCTCTGGCCCGCTATTTTCATGACCAGTCCGTTGCGACCCTGCGCCTGCGCGACGTCTTGATTCCCCTGGGTATGACGGCCATTCCTCTGGCTTTGATCGTTCACCAGCCTGATCTGGGCACCGCTGTCGTGGTGGCGATCATCAGTGGTGCTGTCATTTTTGTCGCCGGGCTTTCCTGGCATGCCATTCTGGCCATGGCGCTCCTCATACCCGCTTCGCTCCCCCTGTTGTGGAATCTCTTGCATGATTACCAGAAGCGGCGCGTCGTCACCCTGTTTTTTCCGGAAGACGACCCACTCGGCGCGGGATACCATATCATCCAATCCAAGATTGCCGTGGGTTCCGGCGGTCTTACGGGCAAGGGTTTCATGGGTGGCAGTCAGAGTCATCTGGATTTTCTTCCCGAACGTCATACCGATTTCATCTTTTCCGTGCTGGCCGAGGAGTGGGGCTTTTTGGGGACCATGGTGCTGATCGTTGTTTACGGCATGATCACCCTGCGTGGCATTACCGTTGCGGCCTTGGCACGTGATCGTTTTGGTTTGCTTTTGGCGTCAGGTCTGTTATCCCTGTTTGTGTTCCAGGTTGTCATCAACATTGGCATGGTCATCGGTTTGTTGCCTGTGGTGGGTATTCCCTTGCCCCTGGTCAGCTATGGCGGCAGCTCCATGATCACGGTCATGTTGGCCATGGGTCTTCTGGCTCATGTGAGCATTCACTCCAAACAACACGGTCGCGCCGTGTAGGAAGCTCCTGCGATGAAATTGTCCGCTATCGCCAACGCGCTCACCTTGCAGCACCTCGGACCTGATGTTTCCATCGTCGGCGTCGCTCCGGTGGAGGCTGCCGGCCCGGGCGATCTGACCTACGTCATCAAAAAAAATCTCCTGGCACAAGGGCAGGCTGCGGCTGCTTTTCTGCTGCCACCGGAGTTGGCTGCGGCCAGCGACAAGCCTCGTTTGATCACGCCCCATCCGGCCATGGATCTGGGGCGGGCCGGACGTCTGTTTGGTCTGCCGGAGCTGTCGTCGAGCGGCATTCACCCGAGTGCCATCATCGATCCCACGGCCGTTCTGGCCGATGATGTCAGCATCGGTCCGCTGGCGGTGATCGGTCCTGATGTCAGCATCGGCGCGGGAAGCATCGTTCATGCCGGGGTTGTCATCCATGCCCGATGTCGTATCGGTGCGCGGTGCGTCATTCACAGCAACGCCGTGATCGGCTCGAACGGATTCGGGTTCGAGTTCGTCGCCGGTCGCCACGAGCGTATTCCCCACTTTGGCAGCGTCGAGATTGACGACGACGTCGAGATCGGCGCCGCCACGACCATCGATCGCGCCCGTTTCGGCGTCACGCGCATCGGCACCGGCACCCGCATCGACAATCTGGTCCAGATTGCCCATAACGTCCAGATCGGTCGCCAGGTCGTCATCGTTTCCCAGGTGGGGATTGCCGGTTCCTGTCATATCGGTGATGGTGCCGTGCTGGCCGGTCAGGCCGGGGTGGTGCCGCATGTCACCATCGGTGCGGGGGCGCGCATCGGCGCCAGCACCGGCGTCGCCACCGATGTCCCTCCCGGCACGGCCTGGTCCGGCTGGTGGGGCAGGGAACATCGCAAAAACATGGCCGACATCAACTGCCTGCGCGCCCTGCCCGAGTTCATGAAACAGGTCAAAGGTTTCATGAAAAAGTTGGAGGGGTGAGGCGATGATTTGTGGGTCAGGATGATTCTGTAAACTCGGGCCAACCATCCTGAACGCCATGGCCGGGAGTAAAACCATGTGGTGCCAACCCGGGATGAAACCCGCTTGACACCCAAGACAGTTGCTGGACCTCCGTCCCGGTCTTTCAATAATTTTTTCCGTCTGTGGATGATTCATCATCCCTGGAGATGGCCACGCGCACTTGCAGGATGCGCCGTCGTGTCACCCGGACGATGGTCACCTCCAGCCCGTCGATGACAAACCGCTCCGTGGCCGTAGGAATCCGCTGGACATGTTCCAGAATCCACAAGCTGATGATATCGGAGGGTTTGCCACTGAGGGACTTGCCGAAATACTCGGCCAGATAACGCACCTCGACCGTCCCTTCCACCAGCAATTCATCTTTGCGCACCTCCTGGATGCGTTCGGGAGGCTTGTCCAGTTCGTCGTAGATCTCTCCGACAAGCTCCTCCAGCATATCTTCCAGGGTGAACAACCCCTGCAACTGTCCAAACTCGTCAACGACAATGACGGTCTGTTTCTTGGTTCCCCGCAGGGTGTTGAACAGGGCATCGACAGGTTGATTGAGGGGGACAAAAAGAGGATTTTGGGCAATTTCGTCCAGGGTTTTGTCCCAGTTGCCCTGGGCAGCCTCGACAAGAATCTCCCGCAGATGGGCTACCCGATGAATTTCGTCCTTGTGGCCGGTGTGCAGTGGCACCCGGGAGTGAGGATGGTTGAGAAACTCCGGCAAGGCCTCGCGAATGGTCAGCGAACCATTCAAGGAAAAAATGCGATGGCGGGGAATCATGACATCCTCGGCGCGCAGATCGTCAAAGGCGAAGATGCGCTGAATCATGAGGTGTTCGTCGCGTTCGATGCTTCCTTCGGCGGCGCCATGCCGCGCCATGGAGATGAGTTCGGACTCCGTCACTGTGGGATCGGTCTGCGCAGGACTCAACTTTTGCAGCCACACGGTCATATGCTCCATGAACCAGACCATGGGCAGAGCCAGCCGGATAAAAAACAGGACAAACGGCGCCACCCGCAGCGATATGGTCACCGCGTAACGGGCCGCAAAGGTTTTGGGAATGATCTCGCCCACAAACAGGACGGTCAGGGTCAATCCCCCGACAGCCAGGCTGGTTCCCAGATCACCGAAGTGGCGATGCGCCAAGACGGTGGTAATCGCCGAGGCTAAAATATTGACGACGGTATTGCCGATCAGGAGCGTGATCAGCAACCGATTGGTGTTGCTCTTGATCCGGGAGAGCGTTCGCGCACCGGCACGTTCCTCCCGGAGCAGGACTTCAACCCGCGCCGAGGAAAGCGTCGTCAATGCCGTTTCGGACCCGGAAAAAAAGGCCGAAAGGAGCAGGAGTATCAACAGTATGATTATTTCAGTAGCCATGGAAGGCAGACATAACGCAAAGTTTCTTACGTCGAAGGAATACTTCGCCACACCTGAAGATGCAAGGGAAATTACTCAGGGTGGTACCGTGCCCGTGGATGGGTCGCATCGTAAATGCGGGCCAGATGGGTCAAATCGAGGTGGGTATAACGTTGAGTCGTCGACAGAGAGGCATGCCCCAGCATCTCCTGAAGGGCACGCAAATCGGCGCCGGCCTGAAGGAGGTGCGTCGCAAAGGCATGCCGCAAAGAGTGCGGCGTGGTGTGTTCCGGCAAGGCGAGTTGTCGCCGCAGTCTGACGATCAGCCGCTGGGCCTCGCGCGGGTTGAGGCGCCCCTTCTGACGACCGATGAAAAGCGCCCCCCGGGGATCCAGCTCCGGAAAGAGGCGTTGACGTTCGGCCAGATATTTTTCCAGTATCCGGGCAGCCACCGAACCCACCCGCACCAGACGCTCCTTGTTGCCCTTGCCCAGAACGCGCACCTCTTCCTGGCGCAGGTTGAGGTTGGGCATGTCCAGACCGCACAACTCGCTGATACGCAACCCGGAGCTGTAAAGAAGCTCCAGAATGGCGGTATCGCGCAGGGCGTGCAGCAGAGGCCAACCGGCTTCGGTCGCCGCCGTCGGGGCGGGGGCTTCGACGAGACGACACGTATCAGCCTCGTTGGGGGCGCGGGGCAGACGTTTGGGCAGCTTTGGGGTATTGACCAGACGCGCCGGATTGCCGGTCACCAACCCTTCGCGCTCCAGAAAGTGATACCAGGCCCGGATCGAAGCCATGCGACGCTGCTGCGTACTGCGCGACAACCCCTCTCGGTGACTCATGCCCAAAAAGGCGCGCAAATCCTCCTTGTCAATGCCTCCCAGGTCGGCCTCGGTCAGGGTACGGAGGTGCCGTTTGCCCCAGAAAGCGGCAAAGTGGTTGAGATCCCGACTGTAGGCGGCTACGGTGTGGGAGGAGAGCCGACGCAACACCAAATGGCGCAGAAAAAGGGCACCATGCGGAACCAGAATGGGAGTCGGCGACTCCAGACCCGCCTTGGCTGCTCCCAAGGCTGCGGCCTGATCGGTTTCGTCTGTTGCAGAACCAGGCAACTGCATGACACCCTGGTGTACCATGGATCATCCCCCTCTGTGCAGGTCAGGCAAGCCGCATCGGTCGCCACATCGTGCCGATCCGGAAACCGGCACAACCCAGGCTTGCACATAACGTACCGACAGGGAAATCACAGCAGAAAACCACCCGGTTCATGCAGCGGGTGGCACTATTTTTTGCAGGCACAGGGCAATCACGTCCGACAAATCCTGGACAAGATCCGTCGAGTAGCTGGGAATGAACCGGCTGGGAACAGTCCCGCCCATGTTGAGGCTGCCCATGAGCTGACGCGAACCATCGATCTGGAGACACAAGGGCACCAGGGCCTCGGAACGTATGGCAGGCGCATGAGTACCGAAAAAGTGCTGGCGATGGGAGCTACCCTCGTTGCCGATGCGAATGACAGCCGCGTCGGCGGTACCCATCAGGGGGTCGAGAATCGCCTGGCTGACGATAAACACCCGGTCGTCAAGCTCCTCGGGCCGACTCTCCCAGGCCACGCCAAAACCATCCTGGCGATCGGAAAAAGCCAGGGTGACACGAGAGATATCGAAGGCGCGCTCGAGAGCGGCGGTGGCCGCCTTGACCAGCGTTACCAGATCACGGGCACCGATGACACCCATCTGAACCGTATGGAAGGTGTGATAGATCTCTTCGTTGCGCCGGATGCGCTCCAACATGCCATCGAGCTGCTCACGAATCAGGTCATTCTGACGCTGCAGGTGATCCAGCTTGCCATTTTCCAGGGAGAGGACACGCCCCGAGGCCGTGATGGCGGATGGCAACAAATCAGAGTGGTCGCGAAAAAACTCCGGGTGCGCTCGCAACCATTGATAAACCTGCTCTTCGGTAATGGCGGACAATTCATTCATAGCCGGGCAGCATGGTTGACCATGCGCGAAAAAGCAAGGATTTCAACAAGGGTTGCAGCGAATTTGTTGACGTGGGATCTCCGCGGATCTACCATGGGGGAGCTGGAGGCAAGGGGAGCCGATGGCGGACGGGGGTGTCCGGTTTCATTTCCAGGTCAGGATGGATGCGCGGCAATCAACGAAGCGAACGCCTGGTCCGGCAATGAAATCAGGCCTATAGGAACCTCAGGACAACTGGCGATGAAGCGAGGTGAGGGTGTGGGTTGCGAATTCAACGAAGAGAGTATCGAAAAAGTCTCCCGGTGCATGAAAGCCCTGGCTCATCCCCTGCGCATCAAAGTGATCGTCGCCTTGAAAGACAAAGAGATGAGTGTGCAGGAGCTGGTCGAGGCGGTTGGAACCACGCAGTCCAACGTCTCTCAGCACCTGACCATCATGCGTGACAAGGAGATTCTCGCCTCGCGCCGGGTGGCCAACCAGGTATTTTATCGCGTCGGGGACTGCAAGGTTCTGGACCTTGTCGCCCTGACCAAAAAAATCTTTTGCACCCAAACCCAAACGGCGAGTGACAAGGAAAAGGATCCTCTGGAACTGTTCCCCTTGAAAGATCTGATGCAGACCCTCCAGGAGGATGCGGCTCCGGCTGCCGTGGGCACCTCTCCGGGGCATCTCGCTCCCGGTGTATCCGATGGCCTCCGGACGAGGATCGCTGGGTAATCGGTCGATTGGTTGTGGATGGATGTTGGGCCTTTGCGTATCGACACGGGAGTGAGGGATGACCTGGCTACAAACCAACTGGCCGTTTCTGCTGATGCTGGCCCTTTTTTCCTACCTCTTTTTGTGGGATCGGCTGGAAGCACGCATGGTCGGGGTGGAAAACATCTCGGTTCAGGATCTGGCCGCAAAACTGGGCAGCGCCGACCCCCCTCTGCTCGTGGATGTGCGTACCCCGCGCGAGTTCAACGCCGGTCATATCCGCCAGGCCGTTCTCGTTCCCCTGTCGGAGTTGCGCCAAAGAACAGAGTCGCTTTTGCAAAAAAATCCGGGTCGCGATGTGGCCGTCGTTTGCCAGAGTGGCAACCGTTCCCTCAAGGGGTCTGTCATCCTCAAGCGTGCCGCCGGCGAGACACGGGTGTACAACGTCGTGGGTGGCACCAGTACCTGGCGTGGTCAGGGCTACTCCGTCGGGCAGTGATGCCAAGGCGACCCTCACGGCGATGCCCCCGCACCTGGAAGAGGAGATCAAGCTCACGGCTCCGAATCAGGCCACCCTGGACGCCATCCTGCAGGATGCGTGGGTAGGGTCTGTCGCCGGTGGCCGTTCCGTCGAGGATCGACCCTACCTGGCCGTCTATTACGATACCCCGGGCAAGGATTTGTTGCGTCATCGGTGGGGGTTGCGGATGAGCCGGGTGGCGGATGGCGGGTGGCAGGTGGAACTCAAAGGGAAGGGATCGCTCGTGGCGGGGGTTGCGCGCCACGAAGAGTGGGGGGTATATCACTCCGCGCCGATCGTTCACCTCGGGGATCTGCCGCCGGGTCCCCTGCGTGACCGGGTACTGGCCGTGGCCAGCGCCGACAGCGTGGTTGTCCCTTTGCTGACAACACATTTCCAACGGCGTACCCTGCTGCTCGAGCTCTCCGCAGAGTGTCGCGCCGAACTCGCGCTGGACGCAGGAATCATCAGCGCCGGGAACAGAGAGATGCCTCTCTTCGAGGTGGAGCTGGAGTCTCTTGCCGGACCGTTTGCACCCATTCAGGCCTTCGCCGACGAACTGACCCGACGCCACCCCCTGACACCAGCCACCATGACCAAATTTCATCGGGGCGTTGCACTCCTCGACTGCGTCTGCGATTAAACCGAGTTGGGCAAGGGCCTGTCAACGGGGTCCAGGGGGTTGGCTTCCTGGCGGGTCAAGGGCAGAACCCTTGCGGGGTTTGGGGCGAAGCCCCAATAGAGTCTTTCATGTCACCATTATTCCTGATCACGAAAAAACGACGTGTCCCAAAGTGGACGCGGTTTAAAAACGACGCATCTCGAAAGAGATCATGTATTCCGGAATGAACGCTGTTTGGGAAAAAAAGATGCGCATCCTGAAGGCGGTGTTGTTCGGATTGGGATTATTGCCTCTGATTTGGCTTATCTACGGTGCCCTGACGGCAGCCCTGGGAGCCAACCCCATCGAGTACGTCAACCGTACCACCGGCGACTGGGCATTATGGCTGCTGTTGCTGACCCTGACCATCACGCCGCTGCGTCGTTTATCGGGGTGGGCATGGGTGATGCAGCTGCGGCGCATGCTGGGGCTGTTTTGCTTCTTTTATGCCTCTTTGCATGTGACAAGCTACGTTGCGCTTGATCAATTTTTCGCTTGGCATGACATCCTGCGCGATGTGCGCAAACGTCCCTACATCACCATTGGTTTGATCACCTTTTCGTTGCTGCTCCCCCTGGCAATCACCTCCACCCGGGGTTGGATGAAACGGCTTGGTCGCCATTGGCAGTCACTGCACAGGCTGGTCTATCCGGCGGCCATGTTGGCTGTGCTGCATTTTTTTCTGATGGTCAAGGCGGACTGGCGCTCGCCGACGATCCATGGCATGGCATTGGTCGTGCTACTGGGCTGGCGGGTGTTCGCAAGACACGGAAAATTGACACACCCGATCCGGAGGAAAAGCAACCCTTCCCCTGGATCCCGATGAAAGCCTGTCAACCTGGCACCTGAGAGCTGCTTACGCAAAACCAGGAGTTTGTTGTTGCAATTTTCGTAACTATTCAGCACCTGGCAACGAATCGGGGTCCAGGGGGCTGGCGACCGGACA
>JADGCJ010000279.1 GCA_015229045.1 Magnetococcales bacterium | reverse complement strand
CGGGTCTCCGCCTGCACAAAACGACTCAATAAAAGATCCTTGAAAACTGCAGAGTTGCGAACGCTGGCGGTACTTGTTCAATCAAGCTATCATGGGCTCCGAAAGGAGGTTCGCGGAGAATTGCGAAAAAGACGTTGAATGTCAGTGGGATGCCAACTGACAGTCGCCCCCCGTGCGGGGGCGCGGATTGAAACCCTGGGGTTGCGCGGCAGCGGTCGGGACCCATCGGGTCGCCCCCCGTGCGGGGGCGCGGATTGAAACCTGAACAAAACCCAACCGGCGCCCGCAAAAACCGTCGCCCCCCGTGCGGGGGCGCGGATTGAAACGCCCGGTTTTTGGAGGTCCACGGGCTGCCGCTCAGTCGCCCCCCGTGCGGGGGCGCGGATTGAAACGGTTGATAGCAATTGGCAGTCGCCGCATAGAGCAGTCGCCCCCCGTGCGGGGGCGCGGATTGAAACTTGACCATATCATCAATGCGTGCTTCTATTACTTGTCGCCCCCCGTGCGGGGGCGCGGATTGAAACTGCGCGGGGGCGCGACCCCCGGGAGGGGAAGAAGTCGCCCCCCGTGCGGGGGCGCGGATTGAAACAAGATGCTGGCGGTAAACATCAAGCAAGCTTTTGTCGCCCCCCGTGCGGGGGCGCGGATTGAAACGGAAAAACACTCCGGGTAAAATGTTTCAATCCCCTGTCGCCCCCCGTGCGGGGGCGCGGATTGAAACCCCCGTGCCACCCAGCCCCTTTGGTCGCCCGCTAGTCGCCCCCCGTGCGGGGGCGCGGATTGAAACCAGTTCTTCATCATGACTCAAATTTAGACTCCTCGTCGCCCCCCGTGCGGGGGCGCGGATTGAAACAAAAAGCCTTTGAGCGCAATTCCTGACACCCTCTGTCGCCCCCCGTGCGGGGGCGCGGATTGAAACTATTGATGGCCATTTTCTCTCTCCATGTCTGTTAGTGTCGCCCCCCGTGCGGGGGCGCGGATTGAAACCTCTCCTCTTGCCCGTCCCGCTCAACCAACGAGCGTCGCCCCCCGTGCGGGGGCGCGGATTGAAACGCCGGCCACTATCAACTGACTGTTGATGTTGAGTCGCCCCCCGTGCGGGGGCGCGGATTGAAACTTGATAGATGGAATACCCAATAAATCGGCAGGTGTCGCCCCCCGTGCGGGGGCGCGGATTGAAACCTTTCCGGCCATCGTTACATTTTGTTTCTCCCGGTCGCCCCCCGTGCGGGGGCGCGGATTGAAACCATCAACATCCTGAGCTGGGTCGTGACCTGGGCGTCGCCCCCCGTGCGGGGGCGCGGATTGAAACGTGGTGGTGGCAAAAGGGGGTTTCCGACTCAGCGGTCGCCCCCCGTGCGGGGGCGCGGATTGAAACTCGATTGCAACACCAGCCAAACGAAGGTGAGCCGTCGCCCCCCGTGCGGGGGCGCGGATTGAAACGCCATGGCAATCCCCTGGAACGTCTTGCCGGCCGTCGCCCCCCGTGCGGGGGCGCGGATTGAAACACCTTCAGCCAGACGGCTGTCCGCCACGGGATCGCGTCGCCCCCCGTGCGGGGGCGCGGATTGAAACGAGATATCTCGTGAGTGAGGCGGTCTACGGCAGCGTCGCCCCCCGTGCGGGGGCGCGGATTGAAACGGCGTAAAGAGGCCAGCTCCTTCTGGAGCTCCTGGTCGCCCCCCGTGCGGGGGCGCGGATTGAAACTTCCATGGATCGGCGCTAGACACCAAGCCACGAGTCGCCCCCCGTGCGGGGGCGCGGATTGAAACCCCCGGGGATGAGGGCGGCGCAAATGCCGAGGTCGGGTCGCCCCCCGTGCGGGGGCGCGGATTGAAACGTCACCGCCGCCGGCAGCGGCGGCGCGGCGTTCGTCGCCCCCCGTGCGGGGGCGCGGATTGAAACGCCCACCGTGACCCGCACGGTTTTCACCCGCTTGGTCGCCCCCCGTGCGGGGGCGCGGATTGAAACTTTCCTGTTGTGATTTGTCAACAGCGGATCTACAGTCGCCCCCCGTGCGGGGGCGCGGATTGAAACATCGCCCCGGCCACAGTGAAGACGGTGTCGTGGGGTCGCCCCCCGTGCGGGGGCGCGGATTGAAACCAAAACTCCCTCAACGTCCCCCCAGTACGACCCGGTCGCCCCCCGTGCGGGGGCGCGGATTGAAACAGCTGCCGACCCCATACATCCTCAAGCCTGTCGCGTCGCCCCCCGTGCGGGGGCGCGGATTGAAACCTCTTGGTGGTGGTGATCGGCTTGTGCCTCGATGGTCGCCCCCCGTGCGGGGGCGCGGATTGAAACCAGGCTACATGCTGCGGTCGATGTCTGACGGAATGTCGCCCCCCGTGCGGGGGCGCGGATTGAAACCCGGTACGGTCCGCTGGTCAGGTTTGGGCTTCCCTGTCGCCCCCCGTGCGGGGGCGCGGATTGAAACATAAAAAAAGGCCGGCTTTTGGCCGGCCCCTCTCGTCGCCCCCCGTGCGGGGGCGCGGATTGAAACGGCAACATAATCAATGTAACAAGCCGCGCTGCCTGTCGCCCCCCGTGCGGGGGCGCGGATTGAAACCAAAACTCCCTCAACGTCCCCCCAGTACGACCCG
>JADGCJ010000278.1 GCA_015229045.1 Magnetococcales bacterium | reverse complement strand
ATATCTACAATGTCATGACAATTGGCACAGAGAAGGATGAGATTCTCGTACTCATCACGCCTCTCTTGTGGGAATTCTGGATCCGCCCTTGGCCCGACATCACTGTGCGCAATGATATGGGCTATTTTACCAATTTGCTTGGCCGGGCTCTCTGTTGTAGCATCAATTACGACATCCTTCCGACAGTCAGGGAAAGCACATAATCCTTTGGCTCGACTATAAAGCATCAGCTTGACGGGTTGAGAAATTGCTTTTCGCTTCGTTTCGCTCATAACGCCACCTCCACCGCCTTCTCAGCATCGCAGACGCGAATCTCTCCGGTCATCAGTCTGGGCAGAAGCAAGTCACGGAGTTGGGCCAAAAATTGGGATTCGTGGATGTTGTGGATGATCTGACCCAGCATCGGAGCGACGGTGTCTTCGAAGGTTTGGGCAACTGGTTTGTCTGGAATGCAAATTTCATACGCCCCCATGTCATTCCAACTGGTTCTGGGCATTTTCGCCCCATTGGAAAGCTGGTCGGTGTAGTTCACGAAAGGATCGGACGAGATACAGGCCAAAACGCACCCCCCCCATTCCTTACCTTTTGGACGTACCACTACGATGTCCGTTGAACAGATGCCGTTGATGGCGGCAATCCCGACTTTGTGGAAATAGGGCCGGAGTTTCCCAAACAAAAACTCTCCCTTATTGAAAACGGATTTGTTGCTGGTCACTTTCCCTGCATGCGCCCAGTCAGCAAGGGCAATGGAGCGTCTTGGCATATGCTCAAGGCCGATGTATGGGGTGTCCTCAGAAACATCCGAGGGCTTAATTCCTCTGCAGGGTGATTCGGCCACCTCCTTCAATGCACCATAGCGCCACCCCACTGGCTTATCCTCATCATCCAGCGCATCGGGAAATAAATCCCATATCTCTTTAGCAAGATAAGCCGGGCGGCCCTCTGTCTTGGCGCGCACCGGGCCGAAGTCCACGAACCAGTCCTTGAACAACGCCCGCGCCATGGCCTCCAGGTCGGCGCTCATGCGGCGGTTCAACTCGATTTTGTCGTCCAGCGCACCGAGAACGGCGGCGATGGCGCGTTGTTCTGTGAGAGGCGGCAGCAGTAAATCGACGTTCTCGATAATGCTGCGATTAGCAATATTGACTTGAACACTTCCTGTTGAAACCGAAACTAACGAATGAAATCCTGCGGGTGATGAAAGAATTTGGAGCAGAAAACGTGGACTTATTACACGAGTGTCTGGGCGGAGAATCAATAATGCCTGGCTGATAATTCCAACAGGATCCGTATCGCGAATGAGAGAAACCCTCCCCAAGGTGCCAGAGCAGCTAATGATCAAGTCGTCTGCTTGGACTGTGAACCGTGAGAGTTTGCGATGCTTGCCTTCGTCGATGAAAAATCGAAATTCTCTAGTGCCGTAGATCGCATGTTGCTGTTCGTAGACGGGTATGCCGCTCGATTGAAGTTCGTCGCGCTTCAAGGCTGATCCAAATGGGCCACGGATATATCCTTTCTGCCCAAGTACTTCACCTAGCTTCACTTGTTTCCATTCATTCACCATATCCAAGCTCTTCTTTTGCACCGCCACCCTATTCCTCTCAATAATCCCCCTAAACCCATCCGCAGTCGTCGCCCAATCCACCATATCCACCCGAAAAGGGAGAGGACTTGCAGAGAAGGCATCCCGCAACCGCGCCAACCGTTCAAACCCGATTGGTTCATCTCCCCGGATACACAGATCCAGGTCCGAGGCAGCACGCGCCGTTCCCTGGACCCGAGAACCGAAAGCCCACACCTCCTGGTCAGGGGCATGACGCTGCAGGATCTCCTGGATGATGGCCAAGTGGTCGGATCGGAGATCAAGCGGCATTCTTCAATCTCGCCACAAGTTCCCTAACATCCGGCAAGAATGATGCAATACGATCAAACACCTGTACCGCCAGATTGGCATCGTAGATGTGTGAGGTCTGATTGCGGGCTTCGTAGTGACCCAACCAGCGTTCTGTATTCGTGATCAGTTCGTACTCTGCAGCAACACGGAACATGTCCTCTTTGGTACGGATTAATCCCGGATTGATCGCCAGAATATCCTTCAGTGTACGTTGCAGCAGTTTCCACGATAGGTCCATGGCAATTTCGAACCGTTGGATAACGCCATCCCTCATGGTCAGAACAGGATGCTCGGCATACTCACGCAACCCCTCTTCCAACGCGAACACCGCCAACTCCAACGCCTCAACGCTCAATCGCGACATGGTTTGCCCTCCTGAATCATCCCGCCACGTTCAATTGTCCACGGCGATATGGTTTTTGCCTGACAGCAACAACGCCGTCACCGTCATTTTATCCCCAGGGTCCGTTTCCCGGTGCGCCCCGCAATACCACCGGGTGTCAGTTTCCGGGATTATTCGCACTGGAGCAACGGAGGAGATGTCGTTGTAGCCCTCTTCATAGCCCGCCACCACCACCGGCAGGTCGGAGTCAAACTCCTTCAGGCGTTCCATCAGCTCGGCAACGGTGATCATGGCATCACCAATCGCCCCAGACTTTCCCGAATCACCGCCTCCAACCGCGCCCCCTCGGCAAAGTGGGTCTCAAGACTGTTCTGCAATTGCATGAATTGCTCCACGAAGGGGGTATCTTCTTCATCGACTACTGCCGCACCAACATAACGCCCTGGTGTC
>JADGCJ010000277.1 GCA_015229045.1 Magnetococcales bacterium | reverse complement strand
AATTTATCAACACCACTAAAATTCCGAACTATTCCTCTGTTAACGTTAATAAAAACTCGCAAATCTTCCACAGCTTCATTGATAGGAACAGCGGAATCAGAGGATCTATATTCATTATGAAATTCTGTTGCTCTTTTGATCGACAGAAGCTTACCAATAAATTCGTCTTTAACTCTGTCTGCTATCATGCATTCCCCCGATAAATTTACTTTTATTTCACCGTTACACTTAATAATACCGATAGTTCGTTCAATCATATCTACAATATGACTAACCATGCTAATACCATAAGGTGGATTAAATAGCATTAAAAATGGGTTGACATTTCGCATGACAAGGCCACCAACAGCAGGCGGTGGCCCAATGGTTAAAGCACAGTAACAACCAGCATTATTAACTTCCCTCTGAACCCAATCCATATTTTCTCTAATAAAAGATCGAGCTTCCTTGCTACTGTTTGACCTGCTGCCCCACACCTCCACATAATATTTAAATCTGTTAAGCTTGTTTATTTTTTCTTCTTTATTCATACAGATACTCCATCCCATAATCGATCTTTGTTTTGCCGAAAACCAAACGAAATTCGTAATCCTTGATATGGTGCCCCGCGACTCCTTCCCGATTCAATAATATTTTTTTGCTTTTTTTCGTTATCAGTTATCGATGATAAGACTGTTCAGCAATTCAAACAGGATAGATTGCAAATTGCTACGACTCTCTGAATAGCCGGTTCCTTCATAAACATTGATTGAAAGAGGGAGGGAGTTTAACAGGGTGATCCCGATGATTCCCGTGACTGGTCGACTGCTTCCCCCGAGGCTCACGTTCATCCGCATGGGAAAATAGACTGCGTTCCTGTCCCAACCAATCGGCCTAGACTTCATTTCAGACAGATTGATGTCGCTGCTATGGAATGACGATTTCAACCGCCGATTGATCTCTTCAGGATTCACGCGTGGACTCGATTTAGACAGACCGGAAAGGAAGGCCTCTCGCTGAATTTCGATTCTCTGGAAATTTCCCTTCACGCCTATAAGATGGATTTGCAGCCAGTGATCCAGCATTTCTCGCCGCCCCTTCCTGTAGTCCTCCAACTCGGAGCACGAAACTGCCGCATGCACCAAGCGGGAATCTTCTCCGAGGGAGCGTCTTGCCAACTCCAACCATGCCAATTCTCGTTCCGATGCGCCAAGTGTGCAGTAGCCATCTGGATTCGAGAACACGAGTCGCTGGCCGAGTACTTCCACGGATTCGGATGTAGTTTTATGAATGTGGGAGGCAAACTGACCGTCATCTTTGCGAGTGAGTTGCAGTGTATGGGTGTCATCAATCGAATATTGTAATGATGTCAAACGATTATCATGATCAAATGATAACTTGAGCAGACCGCCGACCCGTAACGTCTGAACTAGATTAACTACTTTATAACGCTCGGCCACTACAACGCACAAACGGGCGGTTTGTATAGCAGTTTGTCGGATCACGCCGTGCCGTTCCAGTATCTTGGAAAGAGTATCACCCTCCTGTACCTGATCAAGCTTCCATAGTCTTTGGAGGATGGCCGACTTGTCTGTAGCTTGATTAACCGACATTGCGCTACCGCTCTCCTCAAATTTGGAGGTATTGGAAAGCTGCTGCAAAGTAGCGTTGATTAAGAGGAGTGTGACAACAACCGCTGTGACCGACAGCACACGCACCAAGCCAAGTTTAGTGGCTTTAACATTAAACTTCCCCTCGTCGTACCGAGCATAGCGACCTGACTTAAGGCGAGCGTGCTGACGCGCCATTGTGAAGAAGGAAACCAGAGGGAATCCCGTTCCCAGGCCAAACCAGTAAACACCCAGTTGACGTTGTAGATATTGGGCAGTGGTTGGCCGCTGCCCATCAACTGTGGTGACTACCACAGAGAGCAGTGATTTCCCGATAGTTGTGCCAAACATCGCAAAGATGCCGGCCTCAAGTAGTAGGACTAGCGGCAAGAGTAGCCAGCCGAACGCGTACTCAGATCCTGGACGCTGAATCCATAGACCGAATGCCGGCGAAGAGTAGGAGAGCGCAAACGCAACGACAGATGATGCCGGCAGTGCTATTACCCAAAGATCGACAAGCCTTGCAAAGAAGCGCCGCCAGGGGCCAGCCTTCGTAAGAGCAATCACCTGCTCGCACGCCGAAAGGTCAGGCGGAAGTGCTCGCACAACTTGCTGCAGATTTGGGATTTCTGAGAGTGGAGTCCAATTTGCAAAACCCTCTTTCCAGACCAGTGCGCATTGGGCGACTTTTCCCTCAAGAAGCAGCTGGCGAAGTGCATCAAGCGAGATGGGCCCCATGCGATTGTCTCCAGTCGTATACCACCATTCCTCTTGCATTCGTGCTTCCTCCCAGATCTGGGGATTGTGCTGGTTCAGCGTGTGGGCATTGATTGTTGTTTCGGCCACAAACCCTCCTGTGTGCCCGCCTTCGAGGGCATGACGGGGGCGGGCATAAGTTGGTGAATTCTTCATTTGTGCTGGTTCAGCGTGAATGATACAAATGCCCATCGCGTGTAAGCACTTTCCGGGACATCCCGGCACTTCCACGAGATCCTGGATTGCGTTTTTTGATGCATGATGGGTCTACCGTCCAATGGGAGAAGCACGAGGGGAGTTTCGCCCCTCGTCTTATCCATTGGCTCGGTGAGCCCAGCCAAGTTATCCCTTGATGGGGTGCTCGCC
>JADGCJ010000276.1 GCA_015229045.1 Magnetococcales bacterium | reverse complement strand
TGGTGAAAGATATTGCTGGCGAGTCCTCATGCCGAAACATCACCTGGAAAATCTCATCCTCCAGCACCAAATCAAAAATGCCACCCGGTTGCATGGCCATGCCGTGAATGGCTTCCACCTGTGCAAGAGTCAACCAGGTCACATCGTCTGCCGCTTCCAGATCAATGGGACGGCCACCAACCAATGGCGCATGCCACACCACATTGGCGCCACCCAGGGTGCGGGCTGTCTCCTGGACCACGGCACTCCATGCGTAGCGGTTTGTCCATTGAAGGGAGTCAGGTAAATAAAGGTCTCCGAGGCGTTTCATCTCATCCCCCGCTCCAGTTCCTTCAACGCGGTCACCAATCCACGAACATCCGCACGGGGACTGGTGATGGAAGCTGCCGGTCGGCCATTCATGGACAGATTGAGCTGGATGACTTCTGACACCTGAGGGGTGACAGAACCGCCACCGGAAAGCGCCATGGATGGGATCGTCGGGATCAGCAGATTGCGCACCACCCCGCCAAATTCAAACCGGGGGATGGATGGCATTTTGAATCGGGGCAAGGAACCCACCAATCCCCCATGAGCGAACTGGGGCAGACGCATCCGGTTCATGGCCTGGAGCCGATCCAAGCCGTACATGCGCACGGCAAACCGGTTGAGCACGAATTCACCCGCCTCCAGCAACGCTGGGACTCTATCCCCTCCTCCCCATCCGGGCAAAAAACCGCCACGGTTAAAGCCCGGTACGATCCCTGGGTCGAGTGTGCTGCTTCTCTGTTCGACATAATTGATGACGACCGTCTTCCCTGGGGGAATCTCCGCAATTCGGGCGATCAGATTGTCGATGGCACTCAGGGCCGCATCGACTTCAGCGTCGAACGTGACTCTTGGCGCATCCGGGACGATTGCCTTGAACTCACGAAACTTGGCCATCAACCCATCGATGGAGCCAGTAGCGGAAACGGTGTCGAAAGTGGCTTTCACCTCGGGTTGCCAGGTTGTGAATGCGGCCTTGAATCGCTCGAAAACCCTGGAGACGACATCGAGACTCGCTGCGGCTTTGTCCGTTTCCCCGGCCAGGACATCCTTGACCACGGAATCCAACGCGATGGCACCGCCCTGGAGTTCAGCCTTGATGATCACCACCCGCTCTTTTTTCTCCAGCAGGTCGTCGATCTCTTGCCCGGCATCGCGGATCTTGTCCAGATTGGCGGTGATGATCAGGGTGTGGTCTTTTACCAGTGCGGCGTCCACATCTTTCAAGGTATTGCGCAATTTTCCTAGTTTGTCGGTCGAGGCGTCCGCCGATTGTTGCAGGGCATCGGCTGCCTTGTGGTTGCTGGCCTCTTCCTCGCCGAATGCCTGATTGGCGATTTGCGCGGCCTCCTGAATTTTCTGGATGGAGCGGGCCAGGGCGGTTTTTGAATCCACCACCACCTTGTCGCCCCGGCTCACGACATCGGAGGTCGATTCGGCCAGGGCGATCATCCTGTCGGCATGCCTGCGGGCACTCTCGAAATTCCCGGTCTGCAATGCCGCTTCGGCCTGGGCTTGCGCTTGGGCGATGCGTTTTTGCCGGGACATGTAGACCTGCGCGGGGTCCATGCCTTTCTCTTTGACGCTGGCCAGCCGGTCCGCGATGGAGGCGTTGAACTCGCCGCGCTCCCTGGCCAATTGCATGGCGGCGTCCCGGTGGCGTTTTTCCTCCTGGATGAGCTTGTCGATGGTCTGACGATAGGCGGCCTCGGTCCTTTCCAGGACGCGGCGCTGGGATTGCAGGCGCTCCTCGTCGATCCGGGCGGCGTCCAGTCCCAGACGTTTGGCGTTGTCGATTTTGGTCTGGAACTCTTTTTTTGATAGGGCTGTTGCCGCCATCAGGTAGCGATCCGCTTCCCGCAACCTGGCCTCGGTCTCCTTGATGGCCAGGGCGTTGACCGCCTGGAGCATGCCGCGCTGGGAGAAGGCTGCCTGCCCCATGGGGGTTTTCTTCTGTTCGAACTGTTCGTCCAACTGCTGCATGGCCACATCGAACGCTGACGTGGCGGCATCGGCCAAGGATTTGTACGACCTGGTTTCGTCGTCCACTGCTTCTTTCAGCTTGCCCCGGTGCAGAAGCAGGGCCTCGTGATATTTGCCCAGTTGCAAGTCGGCGGCCCCGATGCCGTCCACCAACCCCTTTCTGGCGGCGGCCACGGGGCCGGAAAGGGCGATGGAGAACTGTTTGAAGGTGTCGGCCAGAGGAGCAACCTTCCCGGAGGCGGAGGCCGCTCCATCGCTCATGCCCTGGAAGAGGGAGAGAACCTGCTCTCTGGTGGCAGAATCAGCGTGGATCCCGTCCATGGCTTTTCCTAGATCGTCCACGGACATCCCGGCTTTTTTGGCCTCTGTCATCGTCTTGTTGATCGCGGTGGCCACTTCGTCGTGCGACCGGCGCAACTCGCTGCCCAGCGTCTTGTTCTTTTCCAGGGTGCCATTCAGACGGTCCATCTGCTGCCAGTTCTTCTGGGATGGGGTCTGCGTCTCCCCGGTGGCACCATACCGCTTTTTCATGGTTTCCAGGTAGGCGTCCAACTCCTTCCTTGTGGCCCGGATCGCCTGGGCCTGCGTCTCCATCTGGGATGCCAAGTCAAAGCTGTCTTTTTGCTTGAGTTGGCCCAGGAATTTATCCAGTTTGGCCGCATTCCCCTCGGCGGCATCACCCACCTTGGCCATGATGCGGCCCTGGGC
>JADGCJ010000275.1 GCA_015229045.1 Magnetococcales bacterium | reverse complement strand
TGTCACCTCTCCATCAATGATCCTTTCCAGCAACTGGAAGTGCGACCAGTTTTCTCGTGCGGCCTGTTTGACCAGGTCTGAATAGCTCTCTCGCACGTAAGGCAGTTTCAGATAGTGGAGGTTGGCCAGGAATGCTTCCTGGGCAGGATCAGTCGACGGCTTGGTGGGCATGGGAGTCTCCTTTCTCTGGGTAGTCATGGTTGATCGTAGAGGGACAGGTTGGGGGGCGGCACCTCCAATTCCAAGAGGTCCTGTCGCCTGGTCAGATGGAGTGCTCCGCTTTGCGGCAGGGGACGGGCGCGTTGTTCGAGGATATTGGCGATATATTCTGCGCTGAACGCTTGAAACTGGAAGGCATCTGCCATAGCCTCTCCCACCAGCCCTGCACCGTGGATTTCCGCCATGGCCACAATGCGTGCTACGTGCTGCTGAGGGTTGAGCCGTCGTTTGGACAGTTCCTGATGATATTCCTGAGCCCGAGGGGAGAGGCTCAGGAAACGCAGGAACAGCTTTTGTTGGCGCGCACTTTTGCGTTGTTCCAAGAGCTCCCTTGGGTGATCGGGATCCTCAAAGTCCTGGTGACGATCGAAGCTGCGGATATGCCGAGCGATCAGCCTGTCCTGGTACAAGATACAGATGCGATCCGGGTAGGCTTTGAGGAGCAATCGGGCAGATGCGAACTCTGCCGGGACCGAATATCGGTTGGACTCGAAGGAGACGCGAAAACGGTTCGATGCCACTACCGGCTTGATGGTGGCTACATCGTATGGTGTGGGAGGCAGTGGTTTAAGCTGGGCTCGCTCCTGTTGTAAAAGGTCGATTGGTTTTGTTTTTGTCTCTCCGTGGATGCGGACGTTGGCAATCGTATCTAGCCAGATGCGGGCTGCCGGGTTGATATGCTCGAAAGCATTGATCTCCAGACCGTTGAGGAGATTTTTCTTGACATATCCGACGCCATTTTCGACACGCCCTTTTTCGTTGCCCTTGCCCACGTTGCAAGGAGAAACGGTAAAGCCGTGGTAGGAGGCGAAATCCAAATACTTGGAGTTGAGAATGGGTTCCTGGCCATGGTTGTGGTGCAGAACAGCAGATTTGAGATTATCCACCATGATTCTGGACGGGATGCCACCAAAGAAAGCGAAGGCATTGCTGTGACATGCGAGGAAATGCTCCATAGTCTGGGATGGGGTGAACTCCAGGTACATCATGCGACTGTGACAGAGAACCATCAGAAAGAAACTGAGCCGACGGCGGGTAGAGCCAATAGCCACGGATCCGTACTCTCCCCAATCGACCTGGGCGCATTCGCCTGGAGCGAAGTTCAGCGTCAAAAAGGCTGGTGCCCGCTTGGGGCGCACGATGCGTACATACTCTTTGAGGATGGTGTATCCCCCGTGATACCCGTCTTCCTGCAGGCGGTGAAAAATCTGGGTGGCAGTATAGGGATGGTGTTCCAACAAGCGCAGAACGGTCGGTTTGAAGGGGTCCAGTTTGCTGGGTTTATGGCTGGCCTGCCTAGCACGGAAATGGGGCTGGACCAACCAATCCGTTACGGTTCTAGGGTCCAGTTCCAACTTCTGAGCGATCTGGATGGCGGTCAATCCCTGTCCGTGATGGTAGTTCTTGATGCGGACGAAGGTTTCGTAATCGATCATGCTGCACCTCCAAGCCGTCGCAGAAGTTCGCCAATGGATTCGGGTCCTGTGGCAGAGGTTCTGGGTAGTACCTGATCAACCGGTTGCCAGTCACGTAGTTCGAGCACCTGATAGAAAGGTGCCTCGAAGGCGATCAACCCGCTGCTTTCCAGTTGGCGGCGCGCCTCGACCAGGATGCATTCCGGCACGTTCATGAGCTTGGCCATGCTGGAGTCTGAATACCAGCTGACCCCTTGAGCATTGCCCACGGTTACCAGGAACAAATACATGGCCCATGCTTTGGTCTCGCAATACTGCATGTGTTTGTTCCGCACCAAACGATGATCAACCCAGCTAAAATGGGCCGGCACGCGGCGCAGACGGTCCGGTCGAAGGATTCTCGGTTCCATAATGCCTATCTCCTTGCATTGAGAGGGTGTTGGAAAGAATGTCTAGCCCCAATTGTATGAAAGAACGGGAGGAACGAGCGATGTCATCTTGTAACAGGCTACCAGTAAGGTGGGCAATAAGCCCATAAAGAACAAATGGTTGGGCGTTAATGATCTCTTGTAACAGGGGCGACCTGATGGCAGAATCCTGGGTTGATTGAATCAAATCGACAGATTCAGTATTATTATCAATTTGTTGCACGTGGCAGTCATCTTGTAACGGTGAAGGGTTTCCCTGTTTTACCCGCTTCCCGCCCGTGTTTTTCGGGTGTGTGCGCCGCCATTCCTGAGCACGCTGAACATGCTCTGGTCCGCGAAAATAGTCGCGATTTTCTGGTTTTCTGAGCCATCTGTGTTGGCTGGCAGACTTGCTCGCTTTGCGGCAATCCGGTTCGGAGCAGTATCTTTGGCGGGTCGCATTGCGGAAATCCGGTTCAAAGTGTTGACCACAATGACGGCACTTGCGTTTTGTTCGTTTGCCCATATGCGTCCCCCCCTTCGGGATAGTTGTGTTCAAACAAAAACACTTGCAAATCAAGGGGCAGATGATGCAGTCAGGAGGAACGTGTCTGATATGGGGGGAAGAAGATGGAGGAAGGCAAAGGCAAGAAAATAGAAAAGAAAATTGACAGGAAGAAGATAGA
>JADGCJ010000274.1 GCA_015229045.1 Magnetococcales bacterium | reverse complement strand
CCTGGACCTGCCAGGGAGCCAGCCCCCTGGACCCCGATTCGTTGCCGGGTGCTGATAATTTTCACATGGCCAAAAATTCCCCGGCATAGAGCCCGGCAAAACGCTCGGCAATCGCCCCGGCAGCAGAACCATAAGGAATGACCAATCGATCAAAATCACCCAACTGCTGCGGATGCAAAACCGGCTTGCCACGAAACCGATCACCGGGAGCAGCACGATGCTCATCGACAAAAGCCACATTGCGCCGCTGCAAAATACCATCGGCAAACGCGGCCGTACTGGTCGTCCCCAACACAAAAACCTCCCCCCCGGGAATGGCAGTCAGATTCTCTTTTAAAACATAAAGCCGACTCAAGGCATCAGCAAGAATCTTCGGCGCCAAACCCGCCGAAGATGACGAACACGTCGCCGACACAGAACCCTCACCCCTGGAAGCCAGGCCAACTACATCACGCGGAAAACGCGGTTCATCACCCGGAACAAAAACAAACCCCGCCCGGGCAAACACCCCAGGCAGCGTCCGCCGACAAAAATACCAGGCCTGATCCCCCAAAGCCAAAATGGCCGGATTGCTCTCGATGTTGGTCCCATGGAAAAAGAGAGTCCCCCCCCCCACAGCACACAGCCGATGGAGCCTCTCCAGGGTCGGCAAAAGATCGGGCAGATAGATCAGCGAGTGGGACAGACAGATCAGGTCAAAACTGCCTGGAATGTCATCCAGGTGCTTATGCCAAAAGCGAACGCCCTCCGGCAAACAGCTTCGCAACCCGGCATGGATATCGAACCCATGACAGTCGCCGTCTGGCCACAGTCGCTTCAACTCCCCGAGAAGGCGACCGTCATAACAACCAACATCCAGAATGCGTCGCGGAGGTACGGGAATTTTTTCACGCAACCACTCGGCCTGGAGCGTCTGGATGCTGACAGGCCCCGAATGGCGTCGGTCATGCTGCATCTGGCAGGTCTGGCCGCTGTCGAGATACGCGTCCGAAAGGATGGCCTGGGCACCGCTTCGCAGCAGAGGGGCATCCAGATTGGCCATGAGTCCACATTGCGGACAGGCCATGATCTCCCCTCCGTGACCGATGGCCGCAAAATCCATATGGCGAATCCTCTCGAAGGGGACGGAGAAGAGGAGCGCATCCGTTGTCTGGCAAAGAGGACAATGCATAGTCAGACGTTGTTTTCAAAAAACAATGGCATCCCTGGTCTCCTTGCGAATACGTTGCATCTCCTCCTGGGAGACCCCCCAGATGGCGGTGTTGCGCTCCCGGCGCTCCCTGGAAAAGTTGATGCGGTCCCATTCGTAGGCCCGCAGGATGGTGATGTCTTTCTTGGTCCACTCCGGCGAGGTGATTTGCGAATAACGCCAATCGACGGACTCTCCCTTGCCGGCATCTTCGAGGGCACCCAGACGGATGGCGTCTTCATACATTTTGGTGCCACGCAGGGCTACGGCGACGAACAGTTTCACATAGTCGGCATGGCAATGTTCGGCAAAATGGATGGTGTCACGAATTTCATCCCAGGTTTCGCCAGGCGAACCGATGATAAAATTGGCCAGGACAAAGATTCCCCGTTGCTGAATGCGCAGGATTTGTTCCGGCACTTTTTGCAGGTTTTTGATCGGCTTGCGAATCACCTCGCGCAGAACCCGCTCGTTGCCCGACTCGATGGCGACATTGACCCCGACACATCCGGCCTCGACCATCAGATCCAGGAGTTCATCATCGAGAGACCAGATGGCAAAGCTTGCCGCCGTCCATTTAAAATTGAGCTGTCGGCGAATCATCTCCCGCAAGAGCGGCTTGACGGTCTTTTTCTTGATGAACAGGTTGTCGTCCTCGAAAACGATGGAACGAAAACCGTAACGTTCCTTCAAAAATTCAAACTCATCAACAACATTGATGGGATCACGGGCACGGATGGCGCGCCCGGAGATGGTGCCGACCTGACAGAAGGAGCAGGTATACGGACACCCCCGGGTGACGACAACCGGCATGCCGGGGGGTTCCGTCAGACGAATCGGGCCGACGCGACCATAAGAACCAATATAATCTTCCAGCTGGACCAGATCATAAGCTGCCCGTGGCAGTTTGGTCATATCGGCCACCATGGCCTGAGGCTGGACCTGGATCTCCCCCGCAACCCGATGGACCAACCCCTGCGTCGGCAACGGCCCGGAACCCGTAAGGTGCAAAAGAAGTTCCCGCAGCAGATACTCCCCTTCGCCACGACAGGCATAATCGATACAGGGATCGTGCAGAATGGTGGCGCAGGTGGTGGTCACATGAGTGCCGCCGGCAATGACGATGATGCCAGGATCGATCTCCTTGACGAGGCGGGAGGCCGTATGCAAAACCTCCGCATACTCCGACGTCAATTGCGATATACCTACAAAGTCAGGGCGATAGGAGCGAATCTCCTCCTGAAACCGCTCCCGTGTCCAGTTGTACCGATGCGGATCGACCACCCGGATCTCGACAAAATCGCGCACCATGGCACCCAGCTGGCAGAGTGTGGTTGGTGGCAGATCCCAGGTGGTGGCAATATCTTCCTTCATCCAGCGCTGGTTGGGATAGCAAAGGAGAAATTTTTTCCTGGGTGCTGGGATCGTATCCAAGTCGGTCTCTCCGATCGTGTCGAGACATTGATGTGAAATAAACAGGCTGACGTAACGATTAATAACATGTATAAGCAATAATCATACCAATATTTAATAAAAGGTAACTATACCGCGTCTATTTTGGGACATATAGTTTCTTTGTTGTCAAGAAAAGCTTTGACATGAAAGACTTTGTTGGGGCTCCGCCCCAAACCCCGCCAGGAGGAAGGGCACAGCCCTTCCTCCTGGACCTCCATCCCAGTTTTTCATTCGTTTT
>JADGCJ010000273.1 GCA_015229045.1 Magnetococcales bacterium | reverse complement strand
ATCCCTGGAACGGTCTGGGGAATCTTTTTACGGATCACCTTGGCCAATATGCCGAGGCGGAAGAGGCTTACCGCAGGGCGATTGCCTTGGATGAAAAGGATGCTTCTCCCTGGAGTGGTTTAGGGAATCTTCTATCAGATCAGACCCGCTTTGCCGAAGCGGAAGAGGCTTACCGCAGGGCGATTGCTTTGGATGAAAAAGATGCTTTTCCCTGGAACGGTCTGGGGACTCTTCTTATGAGTCATCTTGGCCGATATGCCGAGGCGGAAGAGGCTTACCGCAGGGCGATTGCCTTGGATGAAAAAAATGCTTACCCTTGGGGTGGTCTGGGAGTTCTTCTTGCGGATCACCTTGGCCGCTATGCCGAAGCGGAAGAGGCTTACCGCAAGGCGATTGCTTTGGATGAAAAAAAAGCTGCTATCTGGAATAATCTGGGGAATCTCCTTACAGGTTACCTTGGCCGGTATGCCGAGGCGGAAGATGCTTACCGGAGGGCGATTGCTTTGGATGAAAAAGATGCTGGCCCCTGGAACAGCTTGGGAATCTTGTTTTCCCGCCTGGGTCGCCATGCCGATGCGGAAACTGCCTATTACAAGGCCATGGAAGTCAATTCAGAAAATGCGGATTATCCTCAGTCCGTTGCAGAAATGGCCCTGGTCAGGGGAGAGTTGGACAAGGCATTTACCATGTTGGAGCGGGCCAAAGGGTTGTGCAAAACAGATGTGAATCAGCAAAATCAGGCCATGCTGGAACTGGCTCTGGCCCTGGCATGGGATGATCGTGCTGCCGTGACGCAAAGTGTGAGGCAACTCTCCCAGTGGCAAGCGGACCAACGCCCAACAAGTCAATGGAACTACGATGACATAAAACCCCTTTTAGAGCGGTTGCCTGAAAAATCCCGCCATCTTTTTCAGGAATGGGTGCGTGCCGTCAAACGGGAACCGGGTGCCGATCCTGAAGGAGCCTTTGAAAAATATCTGGAAGGTCTGAAATCGCCTTCGACGTAGGGTTCTTTATATCACTGTGGAGCGGGTTGGAGAGTGACGAGCCTGGAATGTTTCTGAAAACAAGTGGCATGAAACATTGTTGGGAGCAATGGTCATGATGGCAGTCGAATTGGAAGCCTCAATCATGGATCACCGGCTGGAAGTCGTGAGTGACCGTCTGCCTGCCCACAAGACCATGGCGCGGGTGATTGTTCTCTATGATGACGATGATAAAATAGTTCATGAGAAAAAAACAACCAATAACAAAGAGTCGTTGGCCCAACTTCTGGCAAATCCTTATCCTCCCAAGGGAGATGGCCTGCCCATGAAACGGGAGGATCTCTATGACCGACCTGGTATGCGTTGATACCCATGTGTGGGTATGTGTGTTTGTTGTGTATGACGATTTTAGTTGTTATGCGTTACTGACTAACGAATATACTGACAAAGTATGCTGATTCTGGTATATCTAAACAATGGATCACGAATATAAGCCGCTTGTCTGGATCGGTGATGGTCGGAAACGGTTGCGCGAATTTCCGGATGAGGTCCGATTGGTCATGGGGTTTGCGTTGTGGAAATCATCCGAAATAGGTTTGCAACGGCTGCCAAGCGGTACGAGGCGTGGGTCAGTGGAAAGAGGAGTGAACCATGAGCGAGCATGATGTTGCGGAGCCAAGTACCGGCAATGTGTTTGAAGATCTCGGATTTCCAAATGCGACAGAACATCTGGCAAAGGCAGATATCGCGATTCGTATTTCCAGGATGATCGATGCACGCGGTTTGACGCAAAAGCAGGCTGCCGGAACCCTGGGTATTCGGCAGTCGCAGGTTGCCGACATGCTGCGCGGTCGCCTGTCCGGGTTCAGCATGGACAGCTTATCCAGATTCTTGCATGCTTTGAACCAGGATGAACCAACCATTGTCAGTGGATGTGCGACTGGAAAAGATCGCAAGACAGTCACTGCCATGGACGTATTGGCAACCGAGGTCAAGAATCCGGTTGCAGCGTGATGGGCAGGGTGAGTTCCTCGTCCAGATCGATCCACATTTCCTGGGTTTTATAGCCGGGATGTGACACATGAATCTGATATTTTCCAGGCGGCAACTGGATGCCGGGCCGATAACGGGCACGAATGTTGACCACTTGCACTTTGGCCCGGGCCGGTTTGGTATTGACGGTCAAACCATAGGTGGAGGAGGAAGGCTTTTCCAGGGTGATGGGAACGACCAAATCCGCCTGCCGCAAGGTGACCCATTGCAGATTGGTGATGTAGCCGGGATGTGAGACCTCGATCTGGTAGGCCCCCGGTGCCAGGGTCATGCCGGGTCGGTAAGGGGAAGAAATGTTCAGGATGCGAATGGTGGCCCCCTCCGGATCCGAAGTCACCGTCAAACGGGGCGGGGTCCCGGGTGGATTTGGCTTGGCCACAGGCGGTTCCGGTACCGGCTCCGCCCGACCGGAAAGCACAACACCCCCCTCTACAGGCGTGGAAACCGAACGAAATTCACCCCCTGTTCCGGAATCCATGACCGGGGGAGGGGAGGGAGGATTGGCAACTGCGGTTGGCTTGACCTTGACGGCATTCTCACCGGACTCTTCCAGCGCGACAGGCGGTCTGCCCTGACCGTTTCTTTCCGTCGCGACAACGTTTTCCGGTCTGACAGGCGGTGCAGGCACGGCCTTTGGCTCGTCAGGGACGACCACCTCCGGCCTGGTTGGTGCCGGGGGTGCCAGGATTTTGGACTCGGATGGCGGGGCCGCCTCGGCAATGAGGGGGGCAGCCCGCTCGGGAGGTACCGAAACCGCTGTCACGGGAGAGGGTGTCACGGCAGCCGCCACCACGGCAGCCGGTGCCACGGAAGAGGGGTGGGGCCGCAGAGATTCGGCCACCTGGGGCGGCGTGGAAAGCGGAAGAGAGGCAGGAGACTTGAACCACCAGAGTACCCCAAACAGGAGCAG
>JADGCJ010000272.1 GCA_015229045.1 Magnetococcales bacterium | reverse complement strand
CAGAGGGACGTGCCCACCCATCCACATCCCCTTTCGCTTGGAGGCGGCGAACTTGTCGCGGATGCGCTCTGCCGAAATTTCTCTTTCGAACTGCGCAAACGAGAGCAACACGTTGAGGGTCAGCCGCCCCATGGAGGTGGTGGTGTTGAAGGACTGGGTGACACTGGCAAACGTCACCTGCCGCCGGTCGAAGGCCTCCACCAGTTTGGCGAAATCCAGCAGAGAGCGGGTCAGCCGGTCGATCTTGTAGACCACCACCACGTTGACCCGCCCGGCCTCAATGTCCGCCAGCAACCGCTTCAGGGCGGGCCGATCCAGGTTGCCGCCAGAGAAGCCACCGTCGTCGTAGCGATCAGCGACCAGGAACCACCCCTCTGCTTTCTGGCTGGTAATGTAGGCTTCGCAGGACTCCCTCTGGGCGTCCATGGTGTTGAACTCCATCTCCAATCCTTCGTCGGTGGACTTGCGGGTGTAGACGGCGCAACGTATCTTGGGGGTGACAGGTTGTTTGGCCCTGATCATTATTCATCTCCTTGTTTCTTCAAGCCAAAAAAGACCAGCCCGTTCCACTTGGTGCCGGTGATAAAGTTGGCCACCGCCGACAGGCTTCCGAATCTGCGCCCCTGGTATTCGAAGCCACCCTCAAGGACTGTGCAGCAGTGTTCCACCCCTTTCCACTCTCGCACCAGCCGGGTTCCGGGCAGCAGCCGTTCACCGGGAGGGCGTTTCCGATCCGGCTGCGCATCCTCACCGGAAGCCAGCCGATCCAACCGCTTTTCGGTCTTTTCCGCAAGCCCGCCGTGGGCTAGCTCCTGGATGCGGTAGGCCAGCCGTTTCACCAGGAATGCCCGGTTGTACGGCGGTGGTTCCGACTGACACAACTCATTCCACATTCCCTTCAGATCGGCGGTACTCATCCCCGGCAGAGCCGCCACCCGTTTCAATACTTCGATACTCATGTCCGTTCTCCGTTACGGTTGGTAATGTGGACATAAGGGCATTGGTCTGGCGACTTATCCAGCGGAATTTTCTCCATTTTCTTCTTTTTAACGAGGCGTTTGATGCCGTCAGCAAGGATGGCGGCCACCTCGTCCAGGCGCTCCTCGGCTGTCATGCGGTTGGGATCGCATCCGTTTTTCATCGTTTCCTCATTCCGAATTGGTTGATCTCTACCATGGAATACCGGAACGACGAAAAAAACGTCGGACACAATTCCAAGTAATCATGTTTGGGGTTGCCTGGGATAATAAACCTGATATAGATTAGGACTGATTATTCATTTCAACCTTGAGAGAATGCCGTGAACAGGGAAGACCCAACCCGGCCTGGGCCGAAGCCTGCAGAAGGGTTGACCGTAGCCCAATCGCGTATGATGGAGGCGATTCAAGCTTTTGTGGATGAGTACGGCATGCCGCCCACGGTGCAGGAATTGGCCGACGTCCTGAAAATCAAGGGGGCCACTGTCCATGAGCAGCTTGGCAAGCTGGTTCGGAAGGGATATTTAAAGCGGACGCCCCGTAAAGCGCGGTCATTGGAAATTATCCGGCGAGATGCCCCTCCCACCCGGCTTGTGCCGGTTCCCATCGTGGGCAGGGTTGCCGCCGGTTTGCCGATTCTCGCCGAGGAGAACGTGGCCGGTGAGGTGTTGGTGGAATCGAGTGTGGTCAGGGGGCGATGTTTTGCCCTGGTGGTTCAGGGTGACAGCATGATCGAAGCGGAAATCCACGATGGAGACATCGTGATCGTTCGGCAGCAGCCCTTGGCAGAAAACGGAGACATTGTGGTAGCCCTCCTTGGAGATGAGGCCACTGTCAAACGGTTGTTCATATCCGGGGAGCGTATCGAGTTGCGGCCCGCCAACGTGGCGTATGCGCCCATCGAAGTGGCACCGGATGATGATCTCAAGATTCTTGGGAAGGTCCTGGCCGTGCGCGGCAGGGCTACAGCTAATGACGATTGAAGGAGCCCCCGGCCATGGCCACATTTAACATCCGCCGTTTTGCCCATCCTGATTCTTTGAAGAGCATCAATCCCGTGCGCCTTGTGGATTTCCTCAGGCCTCATGCCGAATTTCTGTCCGGGCAGGGTATCCCACTTTCTGGCAACGGCAGCGAACCAGTCGATTACGAGTGCCTTGCCTCGGTGTTGATGAACCTGGAGCCGAATGCACCTCAGGTGCTGCTGGAGTCCCTTTACCTGATCCACGAGATGGCCACGGACGATGGCATGGACCGGCTTCTAGATGCGGCCAAAGCGCATGGGCTTGCCCTCGACCATGATCCCGATTCCTGTCCAGCGGACATTGCCATCCAAATGTTCCTCACCAACCGGGATCTGCTGGAGCGGCAGCATGCCAACACCTTCATCTCCCGAGCCCGTTCCTTTCAGTATTTTTGCGGGCGTGAGGGGTGGAACGGCTCATTCTCTCCACCGGATGATGCCACCTTGCGGGCTTTGGAAAAGGAGATGGACTACTGGTTCGACGAGAAGCGTCGTGGGCGCGGCAGCCGGGTGTTCGTTTTCAACCACGGCCACAAGGTCAATCTGGTGATCCGTCACGGCATGCCGTTCAAACGGGAGGGTTCTATCAGGGATGGAAAATCCGGTAGCATCTACTATCGGCCCGAATGCCACGATGTCCTGGTTTACGACAGGAATGTAAACGAGTTGTGCATCAAGGCTGGCTCCAAGGGTGAACGGGAGATGTACCTGTTGCAGGTGGGCCGCCATCTCTTCGGTAACGACAGCCACTTCCCCGGGACAGAGAAGTACACTCTGCAACCCCTGCTGGATGACGGCGCGGAGTCGTTGGCCTGTGATGATGTGGAGGGAATCGAATGGATTTTGCTGCGAGAAATTGCCATTTATCGCGGTGGAAAATATTCCGAGACAGATATCCGCAAGTCGAAGAATATTTTTGAGTCTTTCACGGAAAGGAACTACACCCTTTCACCAAAACTCCGCCTGAACATG
>JADGCJ010000271.1 GCA_015229045.1 Magnetococcales bacterium | reverse complement strand
ACTCCCGGGGACACTACTGGGGCGACGTCGCAGGAGGATGTCTTGGAGCGTGTCCATCAACGTTTCAATCCGCGCCCCCGCACGGGGGGCGACCGACCCCGGCTCCCCGCCAGGCGTGTCGCTCAACCGTTTCAATCCGCGCCCCCGCACGGGGGGCGACTTGGTGAAAGGTACCAATTGACAGATGATATTGTCGTTTCAATCCGCGCCCCCGCACGGGGGGCGACAATCAGCGACCGCCGCGCCGGTTTGCTGCGGCGGGTTTCAATCCGCGCCCCCGCACGGGGGGCGACACGATCCTGGCGGCGGCCTCCCTGGGAGGGATCACAGTTTCAATCCGCGCCCCCGCACGGGGGGCGACCCTTCATCGAAGCAATGAATCAGACGATGAGCGGTTTCAATCCGCGCCCCCGCACGGGGGGCGACATGTGGTTTTCGAGCAACGGGGGGTCCAAAAATGTTTCAATCCGCGCCCCCGCACGGGGGGCGACCCAGCGCACCCATGGCGACCTCACGACTTCAGGTTTCAATCCGCGCCCCCGCACGGGGGGCGACACCGTGCCCGGCGCTCAGGAAGCGGTTGAACACGTTTCAATCCGCGCCCCCGCACGGGGGGCGACCCGTCAGCGACGTTGGCACTCTTCAAGGCCGACCACGTTTCAATCCGCGCCCCCGCACGGGGGGCGACCCGGTGCCGAGATTCGCAATTACGCGGACGTCGTGTTTCAATCCGCGCCCCCGCACGGGGGGCGACTCCATGTCTCGGTACCGAGCGCGGGCCTCTGGCGGGTTTCAATCCGCGCCCCCGCACGGGGGGCGACAATCCACCTTCCACAAGGCCCGGCAGACCCTGGGGTTTCAATCCGCGCCCCCGCACGGGGGGCGACTGCAAAATCTGGGAGCGGAGCTGAGGGGGGTCGTTTCAATCCGCGCCCCCGCACGGGGGGCGACAGATCCTCCAGCGCCCGACACTGAAAGACTATGCGGTTTCAATCCGCGCCCCCGCACGGGGGGCGACGATGGGCGCTCAGGCTGTTGAACTTAATATTATGTTTCAATCCGCGCCCCCGCACGGGGGGCGACTCGAGACGTACAACATCGACACCGGACGCTACGAGTTTCAATCCGCGCCCCCGCACGGGGGGCGACCTGGCCAGGGACACCTTGCTGCGGACGTCCCCATGGTTTCAATCCGCGCCCCCGCACGGGGGGCGACGTCTCCTCGTGGGAAGAAACGTACAGCCTTCTGGTTTCAATCCGCGCCCCCGCACGGGGGGCGACCCCCGGGAGACTGCCGCGCATGACATAGTTACCGGGTTTCAATCCGCGCCCCCGCACGGGGGGCGACGGCGCCCCTGTTTCGATATCAAAGCCCTTCGGGAGTTTCAATCCGCGCCCCCGCACGGGGGGCGACACGGTGAACCGCGAATGGGTCGAATTGCATACGGGGTTTCAATCCGCGCCCCCGCACGGGGGGCGACGCACCGAAGACGCCACGGCGACCCGCGAGTGGGTCGTTTCAATCCGCGCCCCCGCACGGGGGGCGACTTTGCATCGGCGGTGATCCCATGACCGATTACCTTGTTTCAATCCGCGCCCCCGCACGGGGGGCGACCCGCCAGAGGCCCGCGCTCGGTACCGAGACATGGAGTTTCAATCCGCGCCCCCGCACGGGGGGCGACAGCAGACCACCTTCAGACCGCCGGTGGGAGCTACGTTTCAATCCGCGCCCCCGCACGGGGGGCGACGCGATTTGACGGATTTATTTGGGTTAATATATTGTTTCAATCCGCGCCCCCGCACGGGGGGCGACCACCGCCTCCGGGCTCGATCAGCTGCACCAGGTCGTTTCAATCCGCGCCCCCGCACGGGGGGCGACGTCGCGAAATACGCTCTCTCCGAGCGGCAGGTCTGGTTTCAATCCGCGCCCCCGCACGGGGGGCGACCCGGCCAAGGCCGGCGGCAGCTATTACATGATCTGGTTTCAATCCGCGCCCCCGCACGGGGGGCGACCAGGATCGTCCAGATCCAGGCGACCGCTCCAGGCGTTTCAATCCGCGCCCCCGCACGGGGGGCGACCCCACTATGTGAAATACGCCCCGTCGCGGCTCCACGTTTCAATCCGCGCCCCCGCACGGGGGGCGACGTGGTACAGGAGCTCCAGAAGGAGCTGGCCTCTTGTTTCAATCCGCGCCCCCGCACGGGGGGCGACCGTTTACGATCTGCCAAAGGTTCGGTGGGCGGTTGTTTCAATCCGCGCCCCCGCACGGGGGGCGACATGGATCTCTGGGACCGCTGGGAGGAAACGTTCCTGTTTCAATCCGCGCCCCCGCACGGGGGGCGACAGTATGCCCTGCTGCCGAGAGTGATCGCCGAGGGGTTTCAATCCGCGCCCCCGCACGGGGGGCGACTGATGCCCTGGTCCGGGAGGGACTCCAGGACGGTCGTTTCAATCCGCGCCCCCGCACGGGGGGCGACCTTGGCGCCGTAGCCGGTCACCAGGCAAGAATTGAGTTTCAATCCGCGCCCCCGCACGGGGGGCGACCGTTCCAGACCTCGCCCTTGCCGGCCTGGTCGGCGTTTCAATCCGCGCCCCCGCACGGGGGGCGACCAAAAGCCGGGACCGCCGGCAAAACCGGAAGCCGGTTTCAATCCGCGCCCCCGCACGGGGGGCGACGATCCTCCAGCGCCCGACGCTGAAAGACTATGCGGTTTCAATCCGCGCCCCCGCACGGGGGGCGACACCCCTGGTTCCTGCTGGCCACCAACCGTCCCCTGTTTCAATCCGCGCCCCCGCACGGGGGGCGACAGGCGGAGCGTCGGGGGCTCTACCAGGCGCTGGTGTTTCAATCCGCGCCCCCGCACGGGGGGCGACTCGACGCGACCGCCTCCCCAGGCGCCGCCCTTGGGTTTCAATCCGCGCCCCCGCACGGGGGGCGACCCGCTACCGGCAGATGACCGACCCGGAGGTCATGTTTCAATCCGCGCCCCCGCAC
>JADGCJ010000270.1 GCA_015229045.1 Magnetococcales bacterium | reverse complement strand
TGATGAACAACGGCCCCGGTGGACCCGGCATGATGAACAACGGCCCCGGTGGACCCGGCATGATGAACAACGGCCCCGGTGGACCAGGCATGATGTACGGCCCCGGCAGACCAGGCATGATGCACGGCCCCGGTGGACCAGGCATGATGCACGGCCCCGGTGGACCAGGCATGATGTACGGCCCCGGTGGACCAGGCATGATGGGTCCGGGAGAAGAAAACAGCGGTGGAAGCCGCGCGTGTTTTGGCATGGCGGACGCATCCCCTGACCAGGAAACACAGGGTGAGAACCATGACATGAAGGCGTCTTCCGATGCGTCATCCGGAATGGCGGGACAAGGGGGTTGCAAATACGGATGCCCGACATATGGAGCGATGGGAGCGCATGAGGGAGGCTGGATGGACAAGGGTGGACCGGAGGGTCAAGACCCCCAGGCCGTCACCTCAAGGCTGGACGCCCTGAAACAGAACCTCGGCATCACCTCCTCCCAGGAAAAAGAGTGGCAGGCCTACGCCGATGCGGTAACCGAACTATCCTCTTCCCGACAAGCCATGCGCCACGGCATGCGGGAAACGTTACCAAACTACCTGGAACGGATGGAGCAAATCTTGAAAAACAGGGAGAGGGTCTTGGTCCTGAGGCGGGCTGTTTTGCAAAAATATCGCTCCTTGTACCAAAGTCTCTCCCCCATCCAACAAGAGACGATGCTCAGACAGGGCAGCTTTTGAGGCGACATACTCAAGGCAGACCTCTCCACCGGGGACGGGATCGCTGCAAACAGATCCCCGTCCGTCGGTGGAGGGAGACGTGTGGCCAGAGGTGACCGAGACGCTGCAAACGTCGTGAATCAGATGGCCTTGATGGCCTTCTCGTAGTCGGGTTCCTGGACAATCTCCGGTACCTGCTCGGCATATTTGACCTTCCCCTGAGGGTCGATCACGACCACCGCCCGAGCCAAGAGACCCGCCAAAGGTCCATCCACGATACGAACACCGTAGGCTTCGCCGAAACCCCGTTGACGCAGTTCGGTCGCCGGGACAACCTTCTGCAGCCCCTCGGCACCACAAAAACGACCGTGCGCAAAGGGCAGATCAAGAGAAACGCATAACACAACCGCATTCGGCATTTTATCCACATCGGCGTTGAAACGACGCACAGAGGTCGCGCAAACCGCCGTGTCGATACTTGGGAAGATATTAAGAACCAAAGTTTTTCCAGCAAAATCTTTCAGGGATACATCCGCCAAATCAGTCTTGGTCAGAACAAAATCAGGCGCTTTGGAACCCACGGCAGGCAGATTGCCGCACGTATTGATGGGATTGCCCTTGAGGGTAATTTTTGCCATGTCATCTTCTCCTTGGGTGATTTTTGGCCAGACGGAACACGAACACTCACGGATGGTGGAGAAAGCCCCTCCCCACCTCCGACCATGAGGGTCTCTGCACGACCTTCACGGCAGATGTACCTTTGCGGCTCAGTCCGGATAAAGACCCCAGGCAAAAACCGCAACGCCAGGGAGGATAATGACTCTCCCACCAAAAAAGAAGTGACAAAATGAACCCGCTTCGACCCCACCAGGAAGGGCACAGCCCTTCCTGGACCATCCCGGTCTTTCAATTGTTAAAAAACAGGTAACTGTTCAGCACCCGGCAATGAATCGGGGTCCAGGGGGCTGGCGACCGGACCCCGATGCCAAAAAGCGATCATGGCCTCGGGTGCGCCAGTTTCAAATGCGCTTGCCCCATGCCCGATCCGAGGACGGCATCAGTCAACGCGAACAAGAACCTTTCCCATGGCTTTGCCTTCGGCGACCACCGCGTGGGCTTGCTGGATCTCCGCCAAAGAGAACTGCCGGGGATGCAGCAGGGGGCGCAGACGACCGGCATCCACCAAGGCAGCCGTGCGGCGCAGGACATCGCCCTGATGGGCACGTCCCTGACCCGTGAGCAGAGGCAGAAGCATGAAAACGACGTGCAGAGAGACCCCCTTGGCATGCAGCGCTGACAAATCGTGAGTCGAGCGGGCCACACACGTCACCACCGTGCCTCCGGGGCGCACGGCCTGAAAAGAGGCATCCAGGGTGTTCATGCCCACGGTGTCGAAAACAAGGGAAAAACCAAGACCTTGCGGGGTGTGGCGCACCTGATCGGCAACGGATGTTGTGCGATAGTCGATGGTATGGTCGGCACCCAGCTCCCGGGCAAGTTTGGCTTTCCCGGGAGAGGAGACCGTCGTGGTCACGACCGCGCCACGCAAGCGGGCCAATTGCAGGGCGATGTGCCCCACACCTCCGGCACCGGCATGCACCAGAACCGGATCGCCGGGACGAATATTGGCCCGGTCGATGAGCCCCTCCCACGCAGTCAAAGTGACCAGAGGCAAGGCCGCACACTCGGCCAAGGAACACGACGTCGGGCGATGCGCCAACAGACAGGCATCAGCCAGAAGATATTCAGCCAATGCCCCACCACTCCCCTTGACCCCGCCGACACAACCGAACACCTCGTCGCCAGGCTGAAACCCCGTCACCCCGAGACCGACCTCCTCGACAACACCAGCGACATCACCATGCAAGATGGCGGGCAACTCCGGAGCCAGCGGCAACCCCAGAGTGCGAATCTTGACATCGATGGGGTTGACGCTGGTGGCCACGACACGCAACAGCACATGGCCAGGTTTGACCTGCGGTCTGGCAACCTCTGCCAGGCGAAAAGTGGCAGCGCTTCCATAGCTATCGAGCAGCATGGCTTTCATGGCCGATTCCTTGCTTCGGGTTTCTGATTGCGACGGATCTCTCCGTGGCACTCTTCGGAGTATGCAAAAGCGATCGTGGGGAGTCAATGCGAGGTGTCCACCCGGACAGAGCAATCGCATTTGAAACTGGCACACCCGAGGCCATGATCGCTTTTTGGCATCTGGGTTCAGGGGGCTGGCGACCGGACAGGTCTGGAACAGAGTCCTGGTGGGGTTCAGGGCGAAGCCCTGACAAAGGCTTTCATGTCCAGGCCTT
>JADGCJ010000026.1 GCA_015229045.1 Magnetococcales bacterium | reverse complement strand
CCAGGACTCTGTCCTGGACCTGCCAGGGAGCCAGCCCCCTGGACCCCGATGCCAAGATGCCAAAAAGCAATCATGACCTCGGGTGTGCCAGTTTCAAATGCGATTGCCCTGACCTCCCCTCTCTGTCCAAGTTACCTTATACTTTTAGGGTCTCTGCAACCAACATCGAACAGGATCATAAAAATTTTTACCGAAGAAGGAGTGGCAGGATTTTTAACTGCGGCACACATATTCACCCGGCCTCACGCTCAATTCACATATAGGAAACAAAAAACAGGAAGATGGTTTGCGAAAAAGAAAAAAATACTCTCCAATGCCGGAGAGGTCTGCAAAATCACCCCCTCCGGCGGGTGCTGTCAAAGCGGTGCGAGACATCGTTCCATTTCCAGATCAAGATGAGAGGGCAGGAGGTCGGTCCATGGACCAGTTTGGTTGGAAACCGTTTTTCGGATCAAAGGGCAAGCCTCATCCATATTGCGTCTGTTGTTGGTTCGTTTTTTTTGCGCTCGTGCTTGCAGGAAACCACACGGCACATGCCGCAGACGCGGAACCTCTCTGGAAGGGACGTGCAACCAGGGTGCGGCTGGATAATATTGTCTTTCCGCTCCGTATCCATACCCGTAGCCAGCCGGAAACCGTGGTGCGCGCCACCGGACCCTCACCCAAAGATGCCCTTGCCTTTCGACAGCATGGTGAAGAGTTGACCATCCAGGGAAAATCAGCCGTGACCCAAACCAACAGCCAGGGGAACCTCTCGGTGACAACCACCTATGGCTCGATCCGACAAACCGTGGTCGGAGAGAACGCCAAGGGGAGCATCGAGATTGGTGGCATTCCTCTGGCCAACAAGAGTGCTCATGACACGTCCACCCGACTGGAGCTGGAGCTGCCCAAAGGAACCTCGATCGCCATTGTCGGCACCTGTCATCTTGTGGAGATCGATGCGACCCACGGACCACTTGATGTCGACATAAACGGAGCCTGCGATTTGAAGGCCGGGACCATGGGAGCTGTCAATGTACGGGTGGACGGGGCCTGCACCGTCGATATAGCCTCCGCGGCTCACCAATTGACCATCAACGCCCAGGGAGCTTCCGACATCCAGGTCAGAGGAGGAGAGGTGGAGACCCTCCAGATCGAGCTGTCCGGAAGTGGCGACGTTGTTTTTGGCGGCGTAGCCCGCAAAGTACGGGCATCCCTGCAAGGGGTTGGCAACGTGACGGTCCACAAGTCACTCACCGACCCCGACATTAAAAATGACGGGGTGGGTGATGTCACCATCGGTCGTTGATCACGCCCGAAACCGGCTCTGCCACGACCCTGTCGAAGAACCTCTTGTCGCCAGGAGAAGAACCCCCTACACTGCACGTCGGGAGAGGCCCGGGCATGCAGGAGTCATCCTGCGCGGCACGGGTCGTCTCCGTTGGAGCGGGTTGGACCACCGCTGGTAGCCGGCGAGGCCGATTCTGGCCAAACCGGGTACGGGAGGAAAGTCCGGACTCCACAGGGCAGGGCGCCGGGTAACACCCGGCGGGGGTGACCCCAGGGAGAGTGCCACAGAGAGCAGACCGCCGGCCAGGAGAGCATCCCGCCGGTAAGGGTGAAAGGGTGCGGTAAGAGCGCACCGCGCCTTCCGGTAACGGAAAGCGGCACGGAAAACCCCGCCTGGAGCAAGACCAAATAGGGGGAGACCATGAATGGCCCATTCACTCCCCGGGTCGGTCGCTGGAGGTGGTCGGTAACGGCCATCCTAGAGGAATGGTGGTCGTAGAGGTCTCTGCGGGGAGAGAGACTTTGAGACAGAACCCGGCTTACAGACCCGCTCCAAATCCCCACTCCCAGGCGCACCCGCATGATGCGACAGGGAAAAATGGTGCATGATCCGTCGTCGATAACCTCCCGTGCCGGTTTTTGACCCATCGTTGCACGTCAGGTCTGGACAAAAGAATCAACAGCCATTATTCTCCCCGGAATGGAGCGTCGGTTCGCGGCACGGTGTGCGTTCGGTGTCCATTTTGCCCAGATGGCGGAATTGGTAGACGCGCTAGATTCAGGGTCTAGTGATCGCAAGGTCGTGGAAGTTCGAGTCTTCTTCTGGGCACCAGTTTGATATCGAAAGGGTTGGGCCAATCGGCCTGACCCTTTTTTGTTGTGACCACCCGGGATGGGTGACATGATGGCTTCGAGCAGATGGTTGGAGTTCCGGACAAGCAGGCTGAGGTCATGGCAGAGGCCCGGGCAGCGCCGTCCACCAGGCCAAAAGCACCAGCAGTACAGCCTCGGTGATTTCACACATCGCCCCGGCCATGTCGCCGGTAAACCCCTGGATACGCCGCATAAATACACGACGCAAGAACAGAAAAACCACCCCCGCCACAGCCGACATGAGAATCCCCAGGGGAAAGGGGTTGCCCACACCCACACCCACACCCACGATGACAACAACCCCTGTCGCCCAGCTCCGGGGAAGATGCAAAACAGCCTCGGCAGCCATCCCCTGCGGATTGGCGTAGGGTGTGGTGAGAAACAAAAGGACAAAAAGCGTTCGCGCAACCACGGGAATGGTCGCCAGGGACCACCAGTCATGGCTGTCGTGCATGAGAAGATCCAGCAGGGCGGCAAACTTGACGATCAAGAGCAAAGAGAGCGTCGTCACGGCCGCCGGACCGCTGCGGGGATCCTTCATGATCTCCAGGGTGCGTTGCCGGTTGCCCAGACCACCGACGGCAGCATCGGCCCAGTCGGCGAGTCCGTCCAGGTGCAAGGCGCCGGTCAACCCCACCCAGGTGACCAGGACAAGGGCCGCGCACAGGGCATCGCCGCTCGTTTGGGTGACCCAGGCCATGCCAGCCACACCCGACCCAACCAACAGCCCGACCAGGGGATAAAACAGCACCGAACGACCCAGATCGACGCCCGTAACCGGCGGCGGAATACCCCCTGTCGGCAAACGGGTCAACAGCCCCAAAGCCAGACGCCAGGCGCGACCCGCAGGCGTCATGATCGCTTGCACCGTCTAAAAGGTGGCGCCGTGCGAAACCAGCCGAGGCAAAGGCTGACCCGCCACATGGTCAGCCGTGATGCGTGTGACACAGGCATAAGGCACCACCAGACGCGACAAATGCTCCAAAGGCATGACGAGAACCACCCCCAAAATGACCCGAATCACGCCACCGTGCGCCACGACCAGGATATGGCGATGCTCCTTGACGCGGGTCAGGTCATTCCAGGCACTCTCCACCCGATAGCGAAACCGGGATAAAGGCTCCCCCTCCGGCGGGGGAAAGTTGAGGGGATCCCGCCAAAAATTGGCGAGATGCTCGGCCTCGGTGGCCATGATGTGAGCAGCTGTACGCCCCTCCCAGAGACCGAACGACATCTCCCGAAAACGCTCCTCCACCTGGACGTCAAGGCCCAGATCCTCGGCAACCTTCCGGGCAAACTCCGTGCAACGCCGCAGCGGAGAGGTGACGATGTGCGTCCAGGGGGGATGGCCGATGATGGCCTGGCGCATCTGCCGCCACCCGGTCTCGCTGAGAGGGTCATCCAGGGTACCGCGATAGCGCTCTCCTCCGGCGGGTTCGCCGTGGCGCAACAGGTCGATGCGTGCGGCAGTGGGATCGCCGGGACTATTCATGGCTGCCTGTTTCGCGGCTGACGGCAGCCTCCTCGAAGGTGGACATGTCCTGTTGCAGCGCACAAGCCAGACGCAGAATGGAGAAGGCCACAGCCGCCCCGGACCCTTCGCCCAAACGCATCTGCAAATCGAGAATGGGGTGCTTGGCGATGGCGCGCAGGATGGGCAGTTGTCCGGGTTCGGAAGAGCGATGGGTAAAAATCATCCAATCCTTCATGGCCGGATGCAGCGTGATGACCACCAGTGCCGCCGCCGTACAAATGACACCATCGACCAGGATGGGGAGACCTTTTTGCGCACAATGGATATAGGCCCCGCACAGGGCGGCAATCTCAAAACCACCCAGACAGCGCAAAATCTCCAGGGGCGAGGTCAGATACATTTCATTCTGCGTCCAGGCCTCTTGAATGATGGCTGCCTTGCGCGCCATGCCGGCCTCGTCGATACCCGTGCCGGGACCGGCGACCGACTCCGGCGGCAGTCCCAACAGGGCGACGGTGATCGCCGCCGAGGCCGTGGTGTTGCCAATCCCCATCTCGCCGCCAATGAACAGACGGCTGCCAGCCGCCAGGGCACGCTTGACCGCCGACCGTCCGGCATCCAGGGCACTGTAAAGCTGATTCGGGGTCATGGCCGGTTCAAAGCGAAAATCGGAGGTCCCCTCTCCGACCCGATTGCTGATGACCCAGGGCAGCGGTCCCGGATCGGTCACCGCGCCAACGTCCACCACCTCGAAGGGAATACCCTGTTGCCGGGCGAGAACCGTGATGGCGGCTCCCCCCCGGGAAAAGTTGCGAATCATCTCCGTGGTGACGGCCTGCGGGTAAGCCGACACCCCGGCACGCGCCACACCATGATCCCCGGCGAAAACGGTAATCCAGCCCGGATCGACCGAAGGGATAGGGGTATCCTGCATGGCCGCCAGATGCGCCACCAACTCTTCCATCAAGCCCAGGGATCCCCTGGGCTTGGTCAGTTGATCCAGTCGCCGCAACGCCTGTTGGCGGGCAGCGACCGAAAGAGGGCGGGCAGGAGACAACCACCAGGATTGGGTCACGGCTCGGTACCTTTCAAATGTAGGGGAAGACCCGCCACCAGGAAGGTGACCCGGTGGCATATGCGTGCCAGATCCTGGTGCAACCATCCTGCTTCGTCGATGAATCTTCGGGTCAACCGTCCCATGGGCACGACGCCCAGGCCGGTTTCGTTGCTGACCATGACAACCGTGCCGGGAAGTCCGGGCAGGGTTGCCAGTAAATTGTCCCGTTCCCGTTGCCAGGGAAGAGGATCGTTCTCATCCAGAAGATTGGCCAACCACAGGGTCAGACAGTCGACCAACACCAGGCGCTGCGGCTCGGCAAGGGCGACCAGGTGGGACGCCAAATCGCGCGACACCTCGGCCAGACGCCATGTGCCGGGTCGTCGCTGCCGGTGCCGGGCAATGCGTTCAGCCATTTCGGCATCTCCGGCGCTGGCCGTGGCCACATAGGTGACGGCCATACCGCTCCCCGAGGCTACCTCTTCGGCATAACGGCTTTTGCCGGAACGCGCTCCCCCCAGTACCAACTCAAGCACGGGAAAACTCCGACGCAGAAAACCCATGGATTGGATCACCAGATTGCAACATGCACCGGCCATCGTCGCGGCAGCAAAAAGGGGCCACCAAACAGCCAACCCCAACCAAAACGATAAACCGGGAATGATAACCCGGACTCGCCAAAAAAGCCACTACTCGCAAGGTCAAATCGGCAGATCCCCACCCTATTCGTAGGTGCAAAGATAGGCGGTATCGATGGCCACCTGGAGTTGAAATTTTTGTTGGGCTGCAACCACAAAGGATTGGCCCTGGGTAAAGCTCTCCCAGGCGGTACGGCCCGGCAGTTTGACCGTCAGGGCACCGCTGATCACCGTCATGGTCTCTTTCCGGCTGGTACCAAACTCATACTCCCCCGGGGCCATCACCCCGACGGTGGCCGGAAGGGTGGCGGTTTGAAAAGCAATGGATTTGACCTTGCCGGAAAAATAGTCGTTCACTTTGAACATGGGTCAGGTAACTCCCCAAAAGAGTGTGTCATGGCGGGCACATCATGGTTGAGCCGACAGCGACTCAACCCGGTTTCGGACAGGGTAACGATCTGCCGCACGGGACGAAAGTCGAAAAGGTTTTGCGCACAAACTATTTTTGACCAAAGAGGGTGATACGGTGGCAACAGGAGTCCAGGTGTTCAACCGCGTCTATTTTGGAACACATCGTTTTTTTTGATCGATAAAAAGTATTGATATGAAGGACTTTATTGGGGCTCCGTCCCAAACCCCGCCAGGACTCCGTCCTGGACCTGTCCGGTCGCCAACCCCCTGGATCCCATTTTCGCCAGGCCCCTGCCCAAAGAGAACCAGGCTGCCACGCGCTCCGGCGCCGAGGGAAAATACCAGTGGACATAGGCCGCCCGAAGATTGTGCCAACGCACCCCGGTATCGCCTTTTTCCAGGTCGAAGGCCGGTTTCGGCGTGGCATCGTCCTGGCGGATGGAGTGGTGAAATTCGTGGCCACGCGCGCCGCTTTTTTCCTGGCGATAACCCAGACCGGCCAGCCGTCCGGTCATACGGGTGGCCAGGGGCAGAATGTCGGCCATGGGCCAACGCCGCCCCTCCAGATCGATCAGGGAGTGCCCCAGAACCATCATGCCGCCGCACTCGGCAAGAACCGGGCCTCCTGCCAGCACGAACCGGCGCAACTCCTCCCAGGTGGTCGAGCTGGACAACGCCGCGCCATGCAGCTCCGGATACCCTCCCGGTAACCAGACAGCCGTCGTCCCAACGGGTAGCGGCTCTCCGGCAAGGGGAGAAAAAAAACACGTTCGTGCCCCCATGGCCGTCAGCCATGCCAGGTTCGCTTCGTAGAGAAAACAAAAGGCCCGATCCCGCGCGACGGCCACCACCCGGCCATCGAGCAGGGGCGTGACGGCCCCGGCACGAGTAGAGCCCACCAGACCCTTCTGTCCGGTATCCGGTGGCAGGGCGACAGACGCCTGTTCCCAGGTACGGGAGGGCGTCGCCCGACTGACGGCGGCCAGCAGGCGATCCGGATCGACATGCAGGGCAGTGGCCAGCCGCGCCGGATGCTCCGGATCCGGCACGGCCTGATCGGCAGGCAGAACCAGACCAAGATGACGTTCCGTCAGGGCAAGATCCGGATCCCGGGGCAACCAGCCCAAAAGCGGTGGCAGAGCGGCCCCTTCCAGGATATCGGCCAGAAGACGGGCATGATGTTCGCTGCCCACACCATTGGCAATGACCCCGGCCAGGCGAAAATCACGCGCAGCGGCGGAAAAACCGGCCACCAGCGGCGCCAACGAACCCGCCATACCCCTCGCCTCCACCACCAGGATGACGGGTATGCCCAAAACAGCGGCCAGGTCCGCCGTGGAACCGGCTCCCCCGATGCCGCTCTTGCCATCGAACAGCCCCATCACCCCTTCGACAATGCCCAGACGTCCCTGGCGCTGTGCGTAAAAGAGGGTCTGGCACGCCGTGCGTCCCACCATGAAGGTGTCAAGATTCCAGGATGGCACACCGCACACCGCCCGATGCCAGGCCGGATCGATATAATCCGGCCCCGCCTTGAATGGCGCCACAGCCACTCCCAGACGACGCAAAGCCGCCATCAACGCCAGGGTGACCGTGGTCTTGCCACTCTGCGAGCGCACACCGGCAACGATGAATCCTGGTGGTATCGATGACATGAACGCAACCGTGCCTGTTTTAGAAATTGGTGTTTATTCTTAGATAATTAGTAACTGCCCAGATGCCCCATCAAAAAAGGCCTGGACATGAAAGCCTTTGTCAGGGCTTCGCCCCGAACCCGACCAGGACTCTGTCCTGGACCTGTCCGGTCGCCAGCCCCCTGGACCCCGATTCGTTGCCGGGTACTGAATAGTTAGAAAAATGCCGTTTTCATCGCGCAGGTCACTCTTGGCAGCTTGACAAAGGGTCCGCGCCCCATCAAGATGCCCCCGGTGACTGCGGACCCACCAAAACGGTGCGCGGTGTTCCACTGGTCGGACGGGGCGTGGCGCAGCCTGGTAGCGCACTAGCATGGGGTGCTAGGGGTCGGAGGTTCGAATCCTCTCGCCCCGACCAGTATTCTGTTCAAGACGTGTAGTTTTTTCACTGTTGGAAGACTGGGATGGGTCAGGAGGGGTTGTGCCCTGCCTCCTGGGTCTCTGTCCGGGTTTTTCGGTAGTTTATGTGAAGACTTTATTGGGGCTTCGCCCCAAACCCCACCAGGGCTCTGTCCTGGACCTGTCCGGTCGCCAGCCCCCTGGACCCCGTTTTCGTCACTTGCCCATGGCCGAAAACGATGATCAAGACCTAAATTTTGATCAACTTGGCCGTAAAATGGAAGATACTCCCCTGTCCCGGTTCGCTCTCCACCCAGATGCGTCCGCCAAACAGTCTGGAAACGAATTTTCTGCAATAAGCCAGCCCCAGACCAATCCCTCCGTGGGAACGGGTAATTGCCCGCTCGACCTGCGTAAAATATTGGAAGATGAAATCAACATCTCCTTTGTCAATGCCGACCCCGGTATCCTTGACAAAAAGATGTACAAATCCCCGACTCTCTTCCTCATCGTCCTTTTGCACTCCCAGTACGACCGATCCCTTGTTTGTAAATTTGATTGCGTTGACAGCGAGATGTCTGATAACTTTCCCCAGATATTTTGTATTGCCAAAAAGATGCTGAAAATTTGAGAAATCACCTTCGATCTGCAAATCCAGCCCCTTTTTCTGGGCTGATTCCGCCAGTTCATGGGCAATGTCGGCAACCAGTTCCTGCAAATCAAATCTTTTCACCAACAGGGAAATATCCTCAAGCTCAAGACTGGTCAAATCCAGAATGTCATCGATCAATTCGTGGAGCGTTTGCGACGAACGTTTGATGATCTCAGTCCACTCCAGTTGCTCGGCGGTCAAGACAGAATCATTAAGAATCTCCAAAAACCCCAGAATACTGTTCAGGGGTGTACGCAATTCGTGGTTGAAAATCATCAGCAGGTCACTCTTGGCCTTGTCGCTCGCCTCTGCGGTCTCTTTGGCCAGACGCAACCGGGCGGTCTGCTCGGCGACCATCTCTTCCAGCTTGTCACGATGACGTTTCAACTCAAGCTGATTCCTGATCCGCAGTTTGACGATATCGGGATTGAAAGGCTTGGTGATGTAATCCACCGCGCCGAGTTGTAATCCTCGCGCCTCAAAATCCTGCAATTGCAATGAAGTGATGAATATGATGGGTATGCTTTGTGTCTTTTCGTTCCTCTTCAGATGTTCACATACCTCATGACCATCCATTTCAGGCATGATGACGTCCAGAAGGACCAAATCCGGAAGCATTTCACAGGCTATATCCAGGCCGGCCTGCCCCTTGACCGCAAAAAGAATGCGATACTCCTCTCTGAGAAGTTCGTTCAACACCTTGATGTTGGTCGGCTGATCATCAATGATCAAAATAGTCGGGCTGCCCATGCCAGGTTTCATGGTGCTCTCTCCTCGCCATGGAAGCCAACGTGTTGGACCAGGGTCGCCACATGCGTCAGCGCCAGCTCGTAATCCAGATTATCGATGCAGGCTATCGTATCCCGGAGCGCCTGACACCATGCCTCATCACCGGGTACGGAGAGGATCGACTCGGCCAGAAACTTTGCGTCCATGTCGTTCGTGGAGAGAAGATCTTGCAGATCACCCAGGATTTTCAGGAGTGCTGCATCATCCATGGTCGAGGAAGCGGCTGGAGTGGAACACCCCTCCGCCTCTCTCAGAACGTCTTGCAAAATTTGTGCAGATTGCGAAAGAGGCGACCACGCCTCCTGCAAGTGATCCAACGCAACCTGAAGAAGCGGCCAGGAGGCATGATCACGAATCGCCTGTTCGAGATCGCGAGCCGCCGACCAGAGATCCATGGCACCCAGATTGCCGGACGTCCCCTTGATGGCGTGGGCCAGACGCGCCGCCTGGTCCAGGTCGTCTCTTTCCAGCAACGCGCGGATTTGCGTTGCCGTCTGGGTATTCTCCAAACAAAAACCAATCACGAGTTGCGCCAAAAGACGTGCGTTGCCCATGACCCGCTTCAAGGCGACGGGCAGGTCCACTCCCGGCAGGGTGTCGGGCAAGGTGATCCCGGTGGAGAAAGCAAGCGCCTCCTGGCCGACTGGATCATCCCCCAGTCGGCTGCGCGGCGGCAGCCACTTTTCCAGGGTGACAAAAAGTTCATCCACATCGATGGGCTTGACGACATGGTCATCCATGCCGGCGATGCGGGACTTTTCCCGGTCCCCGGCCATGGCATTGGCCGTCATGGCAATGATGGGCAGGTCAAAGAACCTCGGATTTTTGCGAATCTCCATGGTGGCGGTATAGCCATCCATCACCGGCATGTGCAGATCCATGAAGAGCAGTTCGATCTCTCCCGGCGACACTGATTCGAGAATCCGCATGGCCTCCAATCCGTTTCTTGCCACCACGACGTCCAGACCCACGCTCTGTAAAATTTCCTGGGCAACCTGTTGATTCATGACATTGTCATCCACCAGCAACACCCGGGCACCGCCGAGACTCTTTCTCAAGCGCTCCTCGATCAAGGAGTTCTCGGTTTTGTCAACCATCCCATCGCTGGACTTTCCGTCGTAGAGTTCAACCAGAACATTGACGAGAAGAGATTGGCTGATCGGTTTGAAGAGCAGACCCTTGACGTCCATCTTGCCGGTCATTTCAAGGAGATCATCCCGGACATAGGCCGTCACCAGGATGGTGGAGGGGAGCAGTGCCGGATCCAGGCCGGCGTGCATCCGACGAATGGTTTCCATGCCATCCATGCCCGGCATTTTCCAATCGACAAAGAACAGATCGAAGCGGTTCTGGCCACCAGATACGTTGGCTTGCATCAGCTCCTGAAGAGCAAGGTCGCCGGAGGAGACCGTCACCACCTCCCGGACCATGGGGGTAAGAAGCTCCTGAAAGATCATACGAAATGATTGGTTGTCATCGACAACGAGGGCACGGGCATTGCGGAAACGCTCCAGAGTGACCGGAAGGCGTTTTGGCTTTTGCTCCTGAATGGAAAAAGCCGCGCGAAAGCTGAACGTGCTGCCTGCTCCCGGGGTACTCTCCACCAGAATCTTGCCACCCATCATGCCGACCAGACGCTCACAAATGGCCAGGCCCAGGCCGGTGCCGCCATATCTGCGCGCCGTGGATGTTTCAGCCTGGGTAAAGGCCTGAAACAGCCTGCCCATCTGCTCGGGTGTCAAGCCGATCCCCGTATCGCGCACCGAAAATTTCAACCAGACAAACCCAGGCCCCAGATACTCCGGGGCCACCGCAATAACCACCTCGCCGATGTCGGTAAATTTGACGGCATTGGTCGCCAGGTTGATCAAAACCTGTCCCAGGCGCAAAGAGTCGCCAATCAACAGAAGCGGGGTATTCGCACCCATGTGAAAAATAAACTCCAGTCCTTTCTCTTCCGTCTTGGCGACCATCAAATCCGTGACATGGCGCAGGACATCCTCAAGGTGGAATGGGGAAAAATCGAGTTGCAGCTTGTTGGCCTCAATCTTTGAAAAATCGAGTATGTCGTTGATGATGCCCAGCAGCGTCCGCGAGGAGGAGGTGATTTTATCCAGATACTCTCGCTGTCGAACCGTCATTCCGGTACGCCCCATGAGATGCCCCATGCCAATGATTGCATTCATCGGGGTACGAATTTCGTGGCTCATGTTGGCCAGAAAGTCACTCTTGAAACGGTTGGCCTGCTCCGCCACCTCCCTGGCCCGGGCCAACTCATCCTCTTTCCAATGGCGTTCGATGATACCGGCCAGCGTGTGGGAAACAGTCCACAGATACTCCTCGACATCGGCAAGACGGGGATACTCTGCTGCCGTGTAAACAACAAGGGCGCCAATGATCCTCCCCTGCGACAGGATGGGCAGGCTGTAACTGCCAGCGAATGCGTTGTCATGGCATGTGATGACACGGCGACCATCCCGACAATCGGCAAAAACAAGGTTTTTGTCGTACAACACCTGGCCACAGAGACAACGACCGGATTGAAGCCTGGCACACCCCTGCGCCAGCTCCGGAGAGAATCCGCAACTGGCGATCAAAACGAGATCCCCACTCTTCTCCATCAAAAAAATCGCCCCTCGCGCAGGGTCGAAATACCTGATTCCGTCCAGAGCCAGGGCGATGCTGACGTCAAGCACCTCAGGCAACGACCGTATCTCCAGACCGGAACGCAGCATTTTGTTGATGTTGGTTCTTGAACGATGCGCCCAATGGCTCTTTTCCAGGAGTCCGACCATGGCGTCGTCGAGGATGGCCAGCTCGTCGCCTCGGGTTGTCACCGGCATGGCAAGCCCCAGATCCTCCTGCGCCACCCTGGTCAGCCGGTGAATAATGGCCCGAATCCTTTTGACATCCAGCAGGGCCAGTCCCAGAAAGGCCAACACCAGAGTCAAACCCAGGGCAAGCTGCATCTTGCGTTCAATACTCAACAGCCGTTTGCTGAATGCCTGGGCGCGACTCTTCTCGACAAAGACGGAGATATTGAGTGGCATTTCACTGGTTGCATCATCCTCATAATCTTTGCCGACAATAAAATATTGTCCATTCTCGTCCTGGGAATTCAACAAGTCGTTCTTGCCTCGTAAATTTCCGGGAATATTGCTCGCCATGACCCGCTGGGGAGTTCCCCCCATGATGGCCACGCCAAGAGTGTCTGCCCCGGTCAAGGGAAAGAGTCTTTGTATCAGGGAGTCATGGATGGAGCTGACCATCATCAGGTAGGCCACGACCACCCCTTGACCATCACGCACGGCTGTGGTGCTGACAATCTGCGGTACGCCATTCCGCTCTGTCGTCAGGATTTGTTCCCGGCTTTTGGCGAACAGCAGAGGGAGGGATCCCGTCAGCCATTCCGGAATCACCTCCTTCTTGTCGACCATGCCATGAAAGTCCCGAACCCCTCCTGCCCGGTCGAGAAGGAGAAAAAACTCGGCGTCAAGCTCTTCCAGGTACCTCCGCCCCGGCAACCAGACCGGGTATTGCTTGTGGATGATGACATCCCTGTTTGCAAACTGCTGATCCGATACGTAAGAAACAAGCCGACTGTGGCCTGCCAAAAGAACCATCGTGGCCGGAATCCTGCTCTTGAACGCATTCAGCCGAAAACGTACCGAGCGAACTTCGCGACCTATCTCTTCGTTGAGAATCAGGGATGTTTGTTCCAAAAACAGGATCGAGAGAAAATGATCCAGGGTGACACTGGCCAGGACAGCGAACAACGAACCAAAGATGACCGTCTTGACAGCCAGGGGGACACTGAAAAACGAACGCCTCATTTTTCCGGTTTCCCGATCAGTTCATTGCCCGAAAAGAGCCACTTGTTCTGGCGCAGAAGATTGGCATGCACAATGTAGGCCTTTTGAGTCACCTGATCAAACTTGTTCAACAGGTGGTCGATGATCTGATTGGCCGTGAATTTGGCGGCGGCACCTTCCCAGGTGGTCAGGTTCATGGTCTTGTAATAGGGGTACTTTCCCTGGGCCACCGCCTGGGTATCATCCGCATCCACCCCGTTGAGTTTCAGTCTTTTGACCCGTCCCTTGTTCTCTTTCAGCTCCACCACCCAACGCGACACCCAGCCAAAAGAGTCGGGGTTGGCCGCCACGGCATCCATCATGTCCGGAATGGAGGCCACAAACAGGGTATGCGGAACAAACAAATCCTTGTTATCGAGAATGTTCCGCCAATGGCCTGGTCGTGTCTCGCAATGCAGACGTGCCACGGGCTGGATCGACCCTGACAAGGATTTGGCCTTGGGATCGGCCAACTCTTTCCAAGAGCGGATGGTGCCGGAATAGATCCTCTGCACTTCGCCAAAGCTGACGGTATCAATGGGGTTGTCAGGGTGGGTGATCAACACGGTCGGAACGATGCCAATCGTGTGAAAAACGATGCCAGGAAGACGATCATAGGGGGCCGGAGGGCAACAAAACCCTGCCATGTCTGCCTCCTTGCGCTCGATCGGGCCGGAACTGGTACCGCAGGTCCCTTTTTCAATCAAAACACGCAGTCGATGCTCTTTGGCGTAGGATTCGATCATCGGCGTCAGGGCATCGTACAAATTCTGATCCATTTGTACCCGCAGATCCGGATGCCCCAAGGCCTTTGGATAACTGATCCCTTTTTTGACCCATTCAGGCGAAACCAGAGCCGGATTAGCCACTCCGGGAGCGAACGCCGGTCCCTGCAAGGCAAACTCCACATCGGACGGCTCACCGTGGCCGGAAACTGCGACAGGAACTCCGATGGTGACGACCGACAAAGCGAGCACAACTCTCGTCCAGAGATTTCTCTTCATGTCCATCTCCTGTTTGTCACGTCACGATCAAAACACTCCCCCCAGGATCAGGGCCTGTCGATATCCCGCGCAGAAAATGGCAACAAACACGCCGGACCCCATGTCTCGCAAAACAGACCGGCCGCACCGCGCAATCGCGCCAACACATATCCAAAAAACCTGCGATTCTGATGTCCCCCGACAATCAGTCTCACGCCTGGGCTACCAGGATTCGACCACTTCATCATGTTTTGGTTCCTGAGAAAATGAAAGGAAATAAAACGGTGTGCTGAATAGTTACCTTGATAGTTAAAAAAACGACGCATTTCGGAATGGACTCGGTTTATATCAACGAAACGGACGTTTGATCTGAATATCCACGCGCCGGTTGCGGGCCAAAGAGCCCCCCTTGTTCCCTGCATCCAGGGGATAGGCAGAACCAAAACCCTCGACCTCCATGCGCTCCGGCGAGATTCCCCCCGCTGCGATAAACTCCGCCACATTTTCCGCCCTCTGGCGGCTGATCTGCAAGTTGAACTCTTCCGGTCCCAGGTGGTCGGCATGCCCTTGCACCACGATCCGCGCCTGCGGATCACGCCGCAGGAGCTGCTGAATCGAGATGAGGAGAACCCTGGCCTCCTGGTCGATCCGGGCATCGCCAAAGGGAAAACGAACCGTCGCCAGCGGAACCGCACTGGAATGCGCCGACCCGGCTCTGTCATCCGACGAGAAACTTGCATTGAAACTCTGTTGCCTGGATAGCGGAGTCTGCGACAGGGCCAAGGCTCCAATATCGCTTCCAGGGTCGACGCCGATGGCCCGCATCTGCTGCTGGAAGCAGCTGGACAGCTGGATCAGGGCCTGGCGAAGCGAGGCATCGGAGTAGACAGGCGGTTCATGACGCGCAGACGAACCGCCCTGAGACGGCGTTGCGCTTTGCAAACCGACCCCCGGACAGAAGGAGATGCCCAACATATCCTGATCCGAGATCTCCCCAAAGCCATTGTGCAGCAAATCCTGGGGCGGCAAAAGATTCGGTGATCCCGGCGGCCCGGCCATGGCCGGAACACTCTGGCCACCAGGCGTTTGTTGGCCAGAAACCATGGGGAAAGAACCTTTGCCATCAGGAGCAGGCTGACGCACCTCCGTCACCAGCCCTTTCGCAACGACCGCATCAGGTTTCGTGTCAGGCAGCACCGGCCCTTTCGCAACGACCGTACCGGGTGTCGTACCGGGCAGCACCGGCCCTTTCGCAACGACCGTACCGGGTGTCGTACCGGGCAACACCGGCCCTTTCACAACGACCGCATCAGGTTTCGTGTCAGGCAACGTCACCGGCGTCTTCACAACGACCGCATCGGGTTTCGTGTCAGGCAACGTCACCGGCGTCTTCACAACGACCGCATCGGGTTTCGTGTCAGGCAACGTCACCGGCGTCTTCACAACGACCGCATCAGGTTTCGTGCCGGGCAACACCACTGAGGGCTTGACACTGGCAGCCTCAGACACCACCGGGGGGTTCGCCGCAACCACATCGGGAACCGGCTGAACCACCATGGTCGCAGGATTGTCAGCACTCCGGGGAGAGAGCGGATCATGCGACGCCATGATGGAAAAAAAGATGATCAGCGCACAAAAAAACAGCAACAAAAACCAGGACAGAATGCCAACGGCACCATCCAGGAGCATGTACATGACAGGGTTGTGGCTTCGCACTCTCATAGGAACCGCTGTGACTCTTGCCAGATCGCACTCAAACGCATACCCGCACTTGCAGACTCTCCCGGGTGCGCTTCATCTATTTGTACCGCGTCAAAAAGCTGTTGAAAAAGGCCAATGTGTCCACCTTGGGCGCCCTTGCGGCCACAGCCCCGTCATCGGCCATGGGGGAGGGCTCTTGCGCGGTAGCGACCGTGGTTGTCGAAGAGGCGGCAACACCCTTCGTCCAGATTTCACTCGGCACCGCACCCCGCCCACGAAGCACCTTGTTCAGCTCCAACCCTTTGATTGCGGGCAAAGCACCCGGAGGAGGGAGCCCCCCTGCAGGCCTGGCGGGAGACGGCACGGTCAGAATGGGCAGAAAGTCGGGCGGCATGGTCGCCATCTTCTGCCAGGGACCGGACGTCTTGACCTCGGCGGTCGGCGGTAATGTCGACAGCGTGGCACGAACCGATAGCCGCGACCAGGGAAGAGCCGCCGATTGTAAATCGGACGGCGGCAAGGACGGCGGCGGGACCGACACGCTACCGGCTGCCACCTTCTTCCAGGGGCCGGTGAGCGTTTTGGCCTCGGCTGCCGGTGGAGTCGCGGGTGGATCGGTGCGGCGCGGCCTCTTCTGCCGGCTGGCAGCGACTCTCTTGTCCTCCACGGCAGGGGTGGCTGCGGCCAGGTCGGAACGGCGCGACTCCTTCTGCGGGGACAGGGGGGGAGGCGTTACCCGGTCGTCGGCCAGGCTGGCCGACACCGGATGCGGTGTCCCGGAAACGCGAGGCGGGCTGGACAACTCCACCAGCAGCTTTTGCGCATAGTCATGCAAACCGCTGGCAATTTTCATCAGCCCCATATCGAGTTCCAGCAACACATGGCCGCTCAGGTCGCGCTCTGCGATCATCTGGCTGAACCGTTCGGTCAGCTCCAGGAGCAGATCGATCACCTGGGGATCACTCACCGGCACCTGAGCCTGTAGCCGGGCGGTGATGTCGGCAATCGTGGCACGAATATGGTCGTCATTGTCGCCAAAAAAGGTCGCCATGAAGCGTGCGACATCCTCAAGCAGAGCCAACAGGGTGTCGCCGTGAATCCGCCAAGGTTGCTGAACATGTCCCCCGATGGCCGTCGCCTCCGCCGAGGAAATCGGCACCTCTGGCGGCAGGCCGACGAGCAGAGGCGTGACCGACGGCTCTGGAGGCTGTTCTATGGGGACTTCGCCCCAAACCTCACCAGGACTCCCTCCTGGAGCTGTCCGGTCGCCAGCCCCCTGGACCCCATCCTCGCCAGGCCCTTGCCCATAGAGGGCCAGCTCGGCCATCAATTCCAGCGTAAACTCCTGCAACCCCTGGGCAATCTTCATCAACCCCTGGTCGAGTTCCTGCATCACCTGACCATTGACCTCCTGATCGCGTTCAAGGATCAGGCGGCTGAAACGCTCGGTCAGTTCAAGAATCAGATCGACCATTTTCGGGTCATTGACCGGCACACCGATCTTCAACTGGCTGACAATCTCCTCGATATTGGCTGTGACGCGCTCGTCGTTGCGCTCGAAAAACACCGCCATGAAACGAGAAAGATCCTCCAGCAACGTCAACAGCGAGTCCCCCTTGATGCGCCAGGGTTGATGGACAGGCGCCTCCGGACTCTGCGGAGTATCGACATCCGCTGCGGGCAAAAGATCGGCCACCTTGCCCATGACATCGAGGATCGCCTGGTTCATGGCCACGTTCAGCTGGCGCGACTCCTGTTGCACGACGCGCATCAGGGCACTCTCCAGACCCTCCTGGGAGACTCCCTCGGGCACTCTGGCCAGGGCGGAGCGCATGACCCGCTCCAGATGGGTCACCATCTGTTCCCCTTCGGCATGCACGGCCCGCAGCACGATCTGGGGAGAGAGATCACGGCCCAGCTGGGTTTCCATATCCCGCAGCCGCGTCAAAAGCGGATCCAGCGAAAAACTCCGGCTCAACTGCTCCAGAAGGCGCTGACTGAGCTGATCACCCTGACTGACAATCGCCCGTTGCAACTCCTCGCGGGAGAGATCCAGGCTCAGACGCCGGACCAGTCGATCGCTCTCCTCGCGCAGAAACTCCTTCAGCGGCTCGAACTCCAGCTTTTTGTTCAGGGACTCCATGGCCGGTCCCATGAAGGCAGCCAACCGCTCCAAACCCAGGCGCAGACGCTCTTCGAGCTGGCCGATTTCGGCCCGGAACGCCTCGGCCACCACGCTGCGGGAGTTGGTCAGGCCGGCACGTTCCAGGGCAATGGGCAGGGCCTCGTCGATCAATTGCCGCTGTTGCAGCAACAACCGCCCGGTCTCTGCCTTGACCACCGCCACCACCGGATCCAGGGTCGATTTTCCCTCCATGCTCTTGACCACGACCGAATCGAGGGCATCATGCAGGGCACGCGACTGGTTGAGGGTAAACTCGCGAAACATGGAGCGCAGATCATCCACCACGCCGTTCATGGAGAGGTGTTCCCGGTTCAAGGTGTCCCGAATCAAACGATCCATGGCCGGCAACAACTCCCCGTGACGCCGCTCCATCTGCGCCAGGAGGGCGGTCGGATCGGCGTGAACCCCGACCAGGGCGGTTTTCAAATGCTCGATGTCCGGTTTCAGGGCAGCGACATCCTGGACCAGAGCCTTTCTCAGCCCGTCCAGGATGGGTTCCATCGCCGCCCGGTCCCGGGTCAGAAGCCCCTCCAGGAGCTGCTCCTGTTTGGCCAGCAACCGGCTCTCCCACTCTTGCCACTCCTGTGCGGTGGGGTGTCTCTCCTCCTGGCCGGTCGGCTGCTGGCGAACTTCGGTCAGGAGTTCCAGCAGGTAGTTGCGGCTCTCAGCCAGAGTTGCGGCCAAAAACTGCGTAACCTCCTGTTGCTCCTGGCGCAACACGCGGTGCAAATCCTCCTGCACATGGGCCAGCAGGGAGTGCAGCAACGCCTCCTGTCTGGCCATGAGACGCTCCCCTTCGGCCTTGACGGAGACCAGAACGGGTTCCAGGGTCAATTGGCCAGCGTCATCACGTACCGCGACCGCCTCCAGGGCTTCATGCAACACCAGGGATTGATTCCGGGTCGAGGCATCGATCCGCTGCCCCAGGTCGTTCAACAGCGTCTCCTGGGTATGCCAATGCCGGGTCATGACCTCTTCGACCACCTCTTTTTGCCCCTCCAGCAGGCCGGTTTGGGTCTGCTGCAACCTGTCGCCCAGCTCCGCACCAACCTGGCGCAGCGCGCCGCTCAAATCAGCCCTGGCCTGATCCAGCGCGACGCTCAGGGGAAGCAACCGTTCGGTCAGACTCTCTTGGCTGGCAGCCATGCGTTCGGCCAGGTGTTGGGCTTCGGTCTTGACGATCCCGGCCACGCTGTCCACCGAAAGCCCCTGAGCCAGACCCGTCTCGATGCCGGAACGCAGATCATCCAGGGCCGATTTCAGCTTCTCTCCCGATGGAATATCCGACAGCAGTGCGCCCAGACGAACCTGCTGCTGCTCGATGGCCTGCAGGATCGGCGCGGGTGAAAGCCGCTGCACCAACTGCTGAACCAGGCTCTCGTCAAACTCCTGAATGGTCCCGGCGATGCGCTCCAGAAGATTCTCCGGCGGCAGGAGGGCAGCCATCTTGCGTGACTCTTCCCGCAGAATGGCCACCAGGGGTTCGAGACCCCCATCCTGAACCGGGCTGAACACCTCACCCGAGGGGAACGAACCGACGCTGCGCGCCTGGAGCAGACGCTCTTCCAACTGGCCCAGGGATTCCATGACCGGGGCCAGCAGCCGCTCTTCCGCCACCTGTGACCACACCACCTGCCCCTGTTCCTGAAGGGCCAGCATGCGGGATTGGCCTTCGCGCATGATATCGGCATCCCGCAGCAACATGTCATTCAGAGCTGATTGCAGGGCCTGGAAATGGTTGTCGGCCAGACGCTGACCAAAATCCTCCATGGCCTGCAAAACCGGCGTCAGGGAAATCCTGTCGGCGACGGCCTGCGCCAGGGCGAGATCCTCGAAGGTCTCGCCGGTGGTGATGGAGGTTCCCCGTCTTGCGGAGGGGAGCGACGCATCCCTGATCAGCTCGATCTGCCGTTCCAGCTGTTGCGTGATGTCACGCCGAAAAATATCAAAAATCCAGGTCGCGCTGGTATCAATATGCTCCGATGTGGCAGAACCTCCGGGTCCAGCCTGGGACAAGGTCTGGATCAGGTGGTCGTTTTGCCGCTTGCCCTGTTCCCGCAACGACTCCACCACCCTTGTCAACGCCTCGACCATGCCGGCGACGGCATCCTCCAGGATATGTTTCTGGGCCTCCAGCAACACCGCACCATGGGCCTGAAACATTGCCTGGATGGCCTCTCTCCCCGACTGCCCCCCCACGCCGGCCACATTCGCGGAGATCGCCAGCAGGGTCTCCTGCTGACTCTGCAACGTCTCCAGGAGAGGCCCCATCTGCTCGTGCACCGCGAGCCATTGATCGGTCAGGTGTTTTTCCAACTGGAGGGATTCACTCTTGATGCTCCTGGCCGGATCCAGGGTGACCATGGTCTCTTTCAGATCCGCCACCACGCTGGAGAGGAGGTCGCGCAGCATCTGTTCCTGGTTGGTGCGCAGCCGATCCCCCTCGGACCTGACCGTGCGGGCCAGATCGCGGGCCAGGTCATCGCTGCCCACGGCTGCCTTCAGGTCGAACACCACGTTGCCCAGCGCCTGACGCACCAGCTCGTCCTGGCGCACCAGAACCCGCTCCCCTTCCGCCTTGACCGCCGCCAGAAGCGGCTCCAGAGCCACACCGCCGTCGCCGCCACGCACTGCCACGGCGTCCAATACCTCATGCAGGGTTCGCGATTGCCGTTGTGCCAGACTCTCCCCCTGCTCGCGCAGCACCGCCAGCAACGGGTCCATGTTCAAGCGATCCGCACCCAAGGTGTCCCGTACCTCGGCCAGCATCGACTCCAGGTTTTGCCGCTCTTTGCCCAGCAGTTCCTGGACGACCCGTCCCACCCTCTCCATGCCCACACGCTCGGTCAGGCGCTCCTCCATCTGGGCAAACTCGCCACGCACCATCTGCTCCTGGTCAACGCGCAGTCGTGCCCCTTCGTCCCGCACCGTTTGTGTCAGATCGCGGATCAAATCTTCGGTACCCATCGCCGAGCGGAAATCAGCGACAACGCTGTCCAGGGTAAGACGGATCAGCTCATCCTGACGATCGAGGATCCTCTCCCCTTCCGCCTTGAACTGCGCCAGCAGCGGCCCCAGGTCGACAAGCCCCTCACCCTCACGCGCCGATACCGCTGTCAATATCTCCTGCATGGCCCGGGATTGCCGTTCGGTGAGGCTCTCCCCCTGCTCCCGCAGGGCCGCCAGCAACGGATCCAGGTTGAGACGATCAGCCGCCAACGCCTCGCGCACCTCGACCAGAACCGGCTCCAGATTGTGCCGCCCGGCACCGAGCAGGTCGCGCAGAACCCCCTCCTGGGCAGCGAGCAAGGCCGCGTTCTGCTCACGCACCTCGGCCAGAACGGGTTGCAAATCGACTGCGGGAGGCTTTTCCGTCAAGGCCTGGTCCAGATTGGCGAGCAGGGCATCCCGCCGCCCCAGCTCCGTCCCGAGAATCTCTCGCAACTGCCGCTCGTGAGCGGCGAGCAGGGCATCATTCTCCTGGCGCAACATCGTCAGGAGGGGATCGAACCGTCTTCCCAAGGCAGCCAACCGTTCGGTCAACACCTCGTGCTGACTGCGCAACGTCGCCTGAATAGGGGAGATACCCCCTTCCAGGACATTCAACCACTCGGTGAGATGCTCCTCCAACAAGGCGGCTTCACCCTTGATGAGCCGGGCCGGATCCAACGTGACAACCGTCTCTTTCAGTTCAGCCAGCTCGGAGACGACACCCGCCATGGCTTCGCGCACCAGCCACTCCTGCTCGGAGCGAAGTTGCCTGCCCTCTTCGCGCACTGTTTTGGTCAGGTCACGCGCCAGCTCTTCGCTGCCCACCGCCGCCTTCAGCTCGGAGACCAGACCGGCCAGCGCCTGACGCACCAGCTCATCCTGGCGCACCAGGACGCGCTCCCCTTCCGCCTTGACGGCAGCCAGGAGCGGATCCAGCGAGACACCCCCATCGCTGCCCTGTACCGCCACGGCATCGAGTATCTCGTGCAAGGTCCGCGCTTGCCGTTGCGCCAGGCTCTCGCCCTGCTCGCGCAACGCCGCCAACAGAGGATCGAGGTTGAGCCGATCCGCTGCCAACGCCTCGCGCACCTCGGTCAGCATCGGTTCCAGATGGTGGCGCTCCGCACCCAGCAGACCCCGCAACACCTCCTCCTGGGCCGCCAGCAGGGCCTTGTTCTGCTTGCGCATTTCTGCCAGGACAGGTTGCAGGTCCAGTTCGGGGTGTTTGACCCGCGAGGCCTTTTCCAGATTGGCGAGCAGGGGATCCCGCCGCCCCAGTTCCGCCTCCAAAACCGCCCGCAGCTGCCGCTCCTGAGCCGCCAGCAGCTCTTCGTGCTGCCCACGCAGCGCCTCGAGAAGAGGCCTCAGTTCTCTCCCCACCGTGTCCAAACGCCCGCCCAGGGCCGCGCTCGTCTCTTCCAAGGCGCTCAGGGTTGCACTCTGACTCTGCAAGGTCGCCAAAACAGGGGCCAGGTGGCCCTCCACTGCGCCCAGTTGCTCGCTCAGGACCGCGCTCGTCTCTTCCAAGGCGCTCAGGGTTGCACTCTGGCCCTGCAAGGTCGCCAGAACAGGGGCCAGATGGCCCTCCACCACGCCCAGTTGCTCGCCCAGGATCGTACTCTTCCCTTCCAGGGCGCTCAGGGTTGCACTCTGGCCCTGCACTCCCTCCAGCATGGGAACAAGCCGACCCTCCACCGCGCCCATGCGTTCAGCCAGACGCTCCTCCAGAGGAACAAGCTGCCCGCCGACCGCGCCGAGGTGTTCCGTCAGACGCTTCTCCAGGGATGGAAGTCGCTCTCCCACCTCGTCAACCCGCCTGGAGAGCTGCTCCCCCAATGCAGCAGACTCGCTTTTGATGCTCCGGGACAGATCCCGCGCCAACTGTTCGCTGCCCACCGCCGCCTTCAGCTCGGAGGTCAGACCCGTCAACGCCTGCCGCACCAGCTCATCCTGGCGCACCAGAACGCGCTCCCCTTCCGCCTTCACGGCTGCCAAGAGCGGATCAAGGGAAACACCGCCATCGTCGCCACGCACCGCCACGGCGTCGAGTATCTCGTGCAGGGTGCGTGATTGCCGCTGCGCCAGGCTCTCGCCCTGCTCGCGCATCACCACCAACAAGGAATCCAGGTCGAGACGATCGGCTGTCAACGCCTCGCGCACCTCGGCCAGCACCGGCTCCAGACTTTGGCGCCCGGCGGCCAGGAGTTCCTGTAAACGCTCTGTCCCGAGGAGATCCCGCAATACCTCTTCCTGGGCCGCCAGCAAGGCTGCACTCTGGCTGCGCAACTCTGCCAGAACGGGCTGCATGTCCAACCCCGGGGAGGCTGTCGAGGCCCGATCCGGGTGAGCTGACCAAGCATCCCGCCGCCCCAGCTCTGCCGCCAGAATCTCCCGTAACTGCCGCTCCTGGGCTGCCAGCAGGGTTGCATGCTGCCCGTGCAGCCTCTCCAGAAGAGGAGCAATCTCTCTCCCCACCACGCCCAGTTGCTCGCCCAGGGCTGCACTCTTCCCTTCCAGGGCGTTCAGGGCTGCACTCTGACCCTGCACTCCCTCCAGTATGGGGACAAGTCGACCCTCCACCGCGCCCAATTGTTCGCCCAGGGCCGTACTCTTCCCTTCCAGGGCGCTCAGGGCTGCACTCTGACCCTGCAAGGTCGCCAAAACGGGGGCCAGGTGGCCTTCCACCGCGTCCAGTTGCTCACCCAGGATCGTACTCTTCCCTTCCAGGGCGCTCAGGGTTGCACTCTGGCCCTGCACTCCCTCCAGCATGGGAACAAGCCGACCCTCCACCGCGCCCATGCGTTCAGTCAGACGCTCCTCCAGAGGAACAAGCTGCCCGCCGACCGCGCCGAGGTGTTCCGTCAGACGCTTCTCCAGGGATGGAAGTCGCTCTCCCACCTCGTCAACCCGCCTGGAGAGCTGCTCCCCCAATGCAGCAGACTCGCTTTTGATGCTCCGGGACAGATCCCGCGCCAACTGTTCGCTGCCCACCGCCGCCTTCAGCTCGGAGGTCAGACCCGTCAACGCCTGCCGCACCAGCTCATCCTGGCGCACCAGAACGCGCTCCCCTTCCGCCTTCACGGCTGCCAAGAGCGGATCAAGGGAAACACCGCCATCGTCGCCACGCACCGCCACGGCGTCGAGTATCTCGTGCAGGGTGCGTGATTGCCGCTGCGCCAGGCTCTCGCCCTGCTCGCGCATCACCACCAACAAGGAATCCAGGTCGAGACGATCGGCTGTCAACGCCTCGCGCACCTCGGCCAGCACCGGCTCCAGACTTTGGCGCCCGGCGGCCAGGAGTTCCTGTAAACGCTCTGTCCCGAGGAGATCCCGCAATACCTCTTCCTGGGCCGCCAGCAAGGCTGCACTCTGGCTGCGCAACTCTGCCAGAACGGGCTGCATGTCCAACCCCGGGGAGGCTGTCGAGGCCCGATCCGGGTGAGCTGACCAAGCATCCCGCCGCCCCAGCTCTGCCGCCAGAATCTCCCGTAACTGCCGCTCCTGGGCTGCCAGCAGGGTTGCATGCTGCCCGTGCAGCCTCTCCAGAAGAGGAGCAATCTCTCTCCCCACCACGCCCAGTTGCTCGCCCAGGGCTGCACTCTTCCCTTCCAGGGCGTTCAGGGCTGCACTCTGACCCTGCACTCCCTCCAGTATGGGGACAAGTCGACCCTCCACCGCGCCCAATTGTTCGCCCAGAGCTGCACTCTTCCCTTCCAGGGCGCTCAGGGCTGCACTCTGACCCTGCAAGGTCGCCAAAACGGGGGCCAGGTGGCCTTCCACCGCGTCCAGTTGCCCGCTCAGAGCTGCACTCTGACCCTGCACCCCATCCAGCATGGGGACAAGCCGACTCTCCAACACGCCAAGGCGTTCACTCAGACGCTTCTCCAGGGGAACAAGTTGCTCGCCCACCGCGCCCAGATGCTGAGTCAGGTGCTTTTCCAGCACAGAGGACTCGCCCTTGATGACCTGGGCCAGGTCCAACGTGATCACCGTCTCTTTCAATTCGGCCAGCCCGGAGGTCACACCTGTCATAGCCGTGCGCACCAGCCGCTCCTGATCGCTGCGCGACCGTTCACCAGCCTCGGCCAGGGCCATGCGCACCACCTGTTCCTGCTCCAGACGTTGCCGATGCCCCTCCTCCGTCAAGACCAGACGCACCATCTGCTCCTGGTCGCTGCGCAGCCGTTTTCCCTCTTCCCGTACCGTCCGGGTCAGATCCCGGGCCAGATCCTCGCTGCCCACAACGCTCTTCAGATCGGAGACCACCCCCGTCAACGCCTGGCGGACCAGCTCGTCCTGACGCACCAGAATCCGCTCCCCTTCCGCCTTCACGGCGGCCAGCAGCGGATCGAGGGAGACCCCTCCATCGCTGCCCTGCACCGCCACGGCGTCCAGTACCTCGTGCAGGGTGCGCGACTGCCGTTGCGCCAGCAGCTCCCCCTGCTCCCGCAACGCCGTCAACAGGGGATCGAGGTCAAGACGATCGGCCGCCAGCGCCTCGCGTACCTCTTCGATGACCGGCTCCAGACTCCGGCGCTCCGCACCCAGAAGGGCCTGCAAACGCTCCGTCCCCAGGAGATCCTGCAAGGCCCGCTCCTGGGCAACCAGCAGGGCCTCTTTCTGGCTGCGCAACTCGACCAGAATCGGCTGGAGATCCAGCTCGGGCGACTTCTCCGTCAGGGCACGATCCAGATTGGCCAGGAGACGATCCCGCCGCCCCAGCTCCACCGCCAGAATCTCACGCAACTGCTGCTCCTGGATCGCCAGCAAAGCGGCATTCTCGCTGCGCAGCTCCGCCAACAGAGGCTGCACATCCAACCCGGGAGGAGGCTCCGGCGCCCGCGCCAGGATTTTCGCCTCTCTCTCATCGAGAACCGCCCGCACCACCCGCTCATTCTCCTGCAACAGGCGTCCCTCGGTGCGGCGCAGGTTGTCCAAAAGCTCGTCCAGGGCGCCTTTCAGCAGTTGCCCGGTCTTCGCCTCCAGCCGTTCCAGAGGCTGATCGAGCTGCGTCAGGTCTGTCAAGCCCGGTTGTGCCGTGAGGTGGGTATGGAGCGCCTCTGTCGTCTCGGCCATAAGCTGACGAATCACCGTCTCCAGGCGACCCGACTGCCGCTCGCCCTCCGCATGCAACGCCTCCAGCAGAGGCGTCAAAAAGGTGGCATCGTGCAACCGCTCCAGCACCGACGACAAACCCTTTTCATGCTGTTCACTCTGCCCGGCGACCCGATGCCGACTCTCCTGGTGAACATCGGCCAGCACCCGCTCCATCGAAAGATCCTGCCGCAGACGCTCCGTCAGTTCGCTGACCAGCTCCTTCCCCATCCCCCGGATCAACTCCCCAATGGGAGCCAGCTCCGCCTGCACCTGCGCCAACACATCGGAGGCGGGAGTCTCGCGCACCAGGCGGTCAGCCATCTCCCGTAACGACTGGCGCAACAGCGTCTCCCGGTTGCGCAACAGGTGATCGGTCCGCTCCTGGTAGGTATCCATCACCCGCACAGCCGAATCACGCGCCATGTCGGCAAAACGCTCCTCCAGGGTGGCAATCACCTGGTCGAGCCGCGTGGTGGCACGCTGGAACTCCCTGGAGGTGTCGTTGTCTATCTGGCGGCGCTGTTGATCCAGCCGCACCACCAGGTCGTTCAGGGAGACCTCCTGCGAAGCCGCCAGACGCACATTCTCCTGGCGCAGCTCCTCCAGGGAGGGTTGCAAGGCACTCTGAATACCCTTGACGACCTTTTCCCGCAGGGCATGGATCGACAGGTTCAAGCGGGCGGAAATCTCCTCCACCAACCCGGCTTCATCGATGGCAACGCTCACCTCGCCCGGAGCCGCCACAGCCGCGACCTCGACATGGCCCAGCTGAATGCGCATGTTCAGTTCGATGCAAAAAACATCCAGCTGCCGTTCGAGAGAGCGCAAGCGATGGCGCTCGGCCCACGAAAAAAACAGGCCCGCGATAATACCTATGAAAGAGATGAGAAATTTCAGGGAAGCGGTGTTGAGCAGACCCAGAAGGAGATGACGAAAATGCTCCGGGTGGGAGGTGACCAACCCCTGTGTGGTGACAATCAGGGCGCCGGTCATCGAAGCGAAGGTGGTCAACAAACCACCTCCAATCAAATAGCCGGGCACCGATCGGAAAAAATCCAGGTCGACATGCGCCGCAGCCATCTTGTCCAACTGGAAATAGTCCCGGGCGTCGCGTTGCCCGCGTACCGGCTCGCTCCCCTGCACCCGCAAGGTCAGGCGAAACGCCGCCCAGGCCGTCGCCAACAGCTCATTCCCGGCGAGGCTGCCGTCAATCGCGGCAAAGTTGCGGGCAAACCCCTGGACCCCCTCCTGGCTGTCGAGCAGCCCCTGGCCTTTTGCCAGTTGGGTGCGCATCCATTGCAGATGGATCAGGTCGAAGCGGATCCACTGAAGAACGCCCCAGGCCAGGATCACAGCCAGCAAAACCCCGGGAAACCAGGCGTGGTTCAACAAACTGACGAAAGCGTCGGGCATACGCTCCTCACCCCACCAGAATACAGGCGCCATGACAAAGACCCCGGCCCAAACCTACCGCAGGCGCACGGAATCGGCTCCCCTGATCCTAGCATCAAGCGAGCCAACTCCACCACTGCCCTTTTCCGCTGGGCTGGTCAGGTATGATCCCTATTTGCGCAATTTGACAAAATCGGCGATCCGTTGACCAATCATGAAGGCAAAGGCGCGCGTCATATTGGTATTTTCCTGCATGAGGTCGCGAAAGGTCTCCACATCCAGGGTCAAAAGGCTGGTATCGGTGTGGGCGTAGACATGGGCCACCGCCGGCTTGTTGGAAACAAGTGACATCTCCCCCAGAATGGCCCCGGGTTTGAGAACAATCTGCCGGGGGGCACCCGTGGTGGGGATCTCCACCCGGACCTGGCCCTTGTAGAGCAAATACAACGTTCCGCTGTCATGGCCTTTGCGAATGATTTGATCACCGACCCGATACACGGCCCAACTCAACATGGGCACGATCTTGTTCTCGATAATGGCGTGGTCAATCTCCCGGAACCCATTGAGGCTCCTGATAAACTCAACCAGTTCCTGATAGGAAACAGCGTTTGACATGGCGCGTCAACCAGAGCCTTTCGATCTCGATGTCAGAGGGTAATGGTAAACTCCGGATCCAGAGCGATCAGCCCTCCGGCAGTACCGCCCAGAACCCGTTCACGCACCAACTGCACAAAACGCTCCGCATCCTCGGCAGCAATGGCCATGGCAGCCCGTTTGCCAGAGGCCCGTACCATGTGACAAGTGAATCTTGACTTCCGGGGATCCAACCCCAAGGTGAAGGTTCCCTGCATGCCCTTGGCCCAGGCCGGATCCGCAGCGTCGCTCTCCATGGCCAGCCCGGTCTTGCTGATGTCGATGGTCCGGCCGGTTATGACCTCTCCTGTCGCCAGCGTCAACTCGATGGTGCTGCTCACCAGCGCTCGTTCGGTTTGTCGCCGGGAGTTGTGGTACGACGTGCCGCAGGATTGATACAAAAGATCCTCGGACCGCTTCAAAATCTCCCCTTGCAGGGGGTTTGACTTGTCGTTTTCCGGTTGCAGGCGGCGATCGACAATCGGCGACGCCGAAACCAGACCATGAATGTGCCTGATCCTCTTGAGATCAATCCGGGTCTGCTGAAAAACCGGCAACAGGATGGCCAGGGTTTCATCCTCCGGGGCGGTCTCTTCGATCGAGGCCTGGACCCTCTGGAGGGTGGCCTGGGTCTCCTCCAGCGACAGGGAGAGGTGCTTCAAAAAGGGCTGGTTGGCCTTGAAACTCTTGATCAACTCCTGAGGTGGAATGGGGCAGGCCAGCGCCTTCCACTCCAACTGGTTGATCCCCAACAACAGTTTGCGCGTCGCCTCGAGATCCTGGCGCACCAGCTCGACGATGGCAGAGGGCCTGGCATCGGCGGGCAGAGCATCCTCCTTCGGATCAAGCTCAGACACTGCCTCCGGGGCCTGGTCAACCACCCCATGACTCCCCAACTGGCCCGGATTCAACTGGACCAGCGACGTGGAAAGCCCGACGGAATCACGCTTGTCCTGAAGATACTCCAGACAGTTCTTCAAAAAACTGAATAATTTAAAACATTGCGACTCCAGAGTACGACACAAGGCCACGTTGTGCGACTCGGCAATGTGCGGGTTCTGCAACAACAGATCCAGCCGATCCTTGATGGTATTGATCTGCAAAGGAACAGAGCGCAAAAACAGCCTGTAATTCTCAAGAAAGACCCGCTTGCCCTGCTGGACCGGGTCGCCCGGAAACTCCGAGCCAAGAAGAAACAGAGGCTCGATGTCGTGAATCTCGCTCAGAATGGCCAACCCCTCCTGCATTTGCGTCTTGATCTTGCTGGCAATCTTGTCGACCAGGGTCAGGACGAAAATGGTCGTATTCAAGCGCGCATGGGTCTCCTGGAATTTTTTCTCAAGATTTTGTACCTGCTGCAACAGAATAAACTCACCCGTCTCCTTTTCAAAACTGATGATGGAGATGATTTCGTGATATTGGTCCTGAGAAAGCGCCTTTTTCGCGGCGGTAATACCACGGCTCTCGGGGAAACCACTCTCGGCGGCGCTGTCGGCAGATGACTTCCGGCTATCCCAAAGGTCGAGCAAAAAATCCTCGATGGTCTTCAAACTGCACACCAGGCGATCAATCCCCAACGTCATCTCGAACACCTCCCTGAACTTGAGGTGCTCCATGATGGAGTCGATGGGGCTTAAATGATCCTTGCGGATGCGCGTCAGGGTGTAGATCAAGGTGTCCTGCTGCGCGACCAGATTGTCGATCAGACGCAAAATCTGGCTGAAACGCTCCTCCAGATGGGTGATCTGCTGCTCCATCGGTTGCGAGTCAAATTTGCGTTCCGGATTCTTCAGAACGTTGTCCACTTCGGTCAGCTTATTGGCCTGAACAACCTCGATGAAGACGTTCTCATGGAACAGGGAACGATGAAAGTGAGCCAGACCCAGGAGTTCAAAATAACCCCGCTCCAGATAGTCAAGCTCCTGCCGCAAATGATCGATTCTGAACGCATTGACCAGGCCATCCGGCTTGGTAATCCGGGTCAGGGACTGGGTCAGCGGCGCCAGATAGCTTTTTCTGATCTCGGGAAAGCGGGTATTCAACGAGGTCAGGAGAAAGGGAACAAGTTGTTCCAAGACATTTTTCCGGTCATGGGACGCCGCCTGGTCGCGCGTCAGTGCCTGGAACCAGCCCACCCGGGTCAAAGGAAAAGGGTTGGCATCGGCAACATCCAAAGGCCGCAAAAAAAGCGTGTATGACACCCCCTTGAAACGACTCCACAAGGAGACACCCCGGGGAGAACCGGCAACGCCAGAGGTACCATCCTGCTCCAAGGCTTGCCTGACCTTGGCATATCCACTCTCCAGGTCGGCATCAAATTTTTCTTTGGTTTTGAGAATGTTGTCAAAAACAGTCGCATAGCAGGCGTCAAAAGTATAAAAAGATCCCTGGAGCGGTTTGAACAGGCCGGGAAAAATCCGGCCCAACAGGTTGGGGGCGTAGCTTTCATGGCGCCGGTAATAATCACTGACCAGGGTCTGCCGGGCATTATACGCCTCCACAGTCGAGACCCGGGTCGTCGTAAAAAGCTCCATGAACCAATAGCGCAACCGTTCCACCCACGAGCGGGTGGAGGCATCCTTGACGACGGGATTGGCATCCTCCAACAGTTCGTGCAGCATCAAATGGATGATCTCTTTCTTGGGACACGGCACCGAAGGCATCAGGGAGCGCACCTCCGACCGTACCAGATAACTCCGAATCCGCGTCACATGGTCGGCCTCCCACTCGACGAAACGCTGAATGTTTTCGGCCAGAAACTGCTGATCGCGCCGCCCCCAACGCGCCACCATGACGCTGTACAAAATGGGGTCGGAGAGATCCATGCTGACGGCAATGAACAGGATCGTCACCAACAGCACCATGCCCAGAACCACACCATAATGCCCCAGTAAAAAGGCGTACAGTTCCGACAGGGTGCGGCGCTTGGCCAGGGGAATCCCCCCCTCCTTCAGCTTGTCGATGGCGCTGATTTCGGGAATGTCAATCTTGATCTGGATGTCATAATTGACGTTGGAGGGGGTGCCGGCCCGATCCACGGCACGCAACAACTGAATGTATTGACTGCTCAAATCTTCAATTTTCCGCGCCGTGACGACAAAACGGCCCTTGTTCTTCTCCAGGGCATGAACGATGGACTCCACCTTTTCGTTGACATGGTAAGGCTCCAGGGCCAGGACATGCCCCGAGTTCTCCAGCGTCAGAGACTCAAAGTTCAGCATGTTTTCCAAGGAGCGCATCTCATGGCCGACAACAGCTTCCATGTTGCTGAAATCTTTCTGGTACTCGGCCATGATCTGCTGGATCCGCCCGTCCAGGGATACATTCAGGTCCAGCCTGGCGGTACGCAGCATGGCATCGATTTCCGCTGCCAGGGCGCTTTTCTTCTCTGACTCCAGTGCCACGTCGTGGCGGCCCGGCTGGTAACCCCCGTTGATGATGTAATGTTTTCCCCAGTAGCGGGGACCCTTCTTGGCCAGTCCGCTGCTGGCGATCCCCTGCATTTCGTCCTGCGGCACGGCGTGGAACTTTTCCAACGCCGTCTTGACCTTGCTCTCCAGGCCAGCCTTGACGTCGTACAAGGTACTCGGCTTGTCCGGATTGACGGCCTGGGGGTTGCCCAGGGCGGCACTCACCCGCTCCCTGATGACCAGCCACTGCTGTTGCAGATCGTTCGACTTGGAGGCCAGCAAAACGATACCGTCAAAGTTGGTCGAAATGGAGACGCCCGTCAAAAAAAAGGCGATGACAAACCAGCGCGGATAACGCCGAAAAGCGGCGACGATCCCCCCTCCCACCCTGCCGGTCACGGCGATCCCCTGAAACAGCCGGGACTTGAAATCGAGAATGACCGAAGAGAGCAGCAACCCGGCCAGCAGGCAGGAGACCATGCGCAGGTTTTGGTGTTCCGGGCCGGTCAACCCCTCGCCAAACAGTTTGATGAAGGAGGGATCCTGCACCAGGTCGTTGGCCCCCATGGCCGTGGTCAGGGAGGAGCCGCAATAGAGAAACAGACCCAGAAGAAACTTGCCCAGATGCCCGGTCTTGGTCAGGGTTTCCAGAATTTTCTGCCACAGGCTGAGAACCCCGGCACCACCGCCCCAGATGGTGGCCAGACTCCGTGTCACCTTGATGGGCGGCGGCGGCGGCGCACAACTGTGCTTTTGATGCGCAACAAAAGCCTCCCGCAAGGCGACCAGGTTGATTTCAAAGAGAAGATGGGTCAATTCATAAAACGGATTCTCGGCCATCAACCCTTCATTGCGGGTCATCAGGGCCAGTTGGAAAAGTTCCAACTGCTGGGTCATGGGTCTGGGCCTGGGGGTGGTCTTCCCATGCACCGGGTCGGACTCATCCAGCAAAGCCGTGCGAATCTTTTCCACCTTCTGTTGCAGGATGGCCATGCGAGCCTTGTCCTGAAAAAAGCCGGGCCTCTCCTCCTGAAGTTCATGCGCAACACCCGCCTCGTGCCACGGCAAGACCGGGGTCGCCCATGCCATCAGATCCTTGGTACTCTTTTCCCTGACAGCCCCGTCAGCAAACCAGCCGACAACGATAGAGCCATAGTGGACAAAGAAGGGGTTCTCCCGAGAGGGTGCCTGCTCTTTCATGGGTCTCTTGATTCAAAAAGTCTCAACGGAAAGAAAAAGACGGATCCGTCTGCAATCATTCAGAATCCGCTTGCCAAAGACAACTCAACCGGCATTCACTCCCCCCTCAAAAGCAATTCCAGGGCCATTTTGACCCGCGCAAACTCCTTTTGCACCTGTTTCATCCCCTCTATCGCTGCAGACAAAACGCGGGAACGTGCCTGGAGTTCCAACTGTTTCAGCAGACCCGAAAGAGCCATGGCCCCAAAAATGGCACTTTGGGACTTCAGAGTGTGGGTCCGGTGCAGAACCTGGTCAAGTTCGGCAGCGGACAGGGCCTGAGAAATCTCCAGCAGGTCGCTCTCCGCCCTCTGCAGGAATCGCTCGACGAGGTGGACAAACCCGCCGGGAGTGCCCTTCAACGACTCTCTGAGTTCATGCAGTCTCCTCTGGTCGAGTGCCTGATCGGGGTCTGATGCCTGGCTGTTGGCAACAACCTCGGAAACCACCCCGGCCAACGGCAAACCCAACCATTGAACCAACTTTCTCTGGAGCGTCTGAAAAGTGATCGGTTTGCTCAAATGGTCATCCATGCCTGCTGCCAGACAGACTTGCCGATCCTCGGCCTCAGAGTGGGAGGTCAAGGCGACGATGGGCAGGGGCAGGCAGGAGGTACGCTCCCTCTCCAGGCGACGCCACTCTTGCGTGGCAGCATATCCGTCCATGAAAGGCATTTCGCAATCCATCAGGACCAGGTCATAACGGTTTCGTTGCAGGAGTAGCAGCGCATCTTCCCCATTCTCGGCCCAATCAAACCGGATACCCATTTGATCGAGCATGGCCACACAAACCTGGCGATTGATCGAATCATCCTCCACCACGAGAACGCAGGCAGCCGCCGGAAAAGTCACTGCACCGACCCGATCAGCCTTGCCCCGAGTAACGACCATGAAGACAACTCCTCAATCACCTGGTCGAGAAACATGTTGACATGAAAGACTTTGCTGGGGCTTCGTCCCAGACCCTTGCCAGGGCTTCGCCCCAGACCCCATAAAAATTGACATGAAAGATTTTACCGGGGCTTCGCCCCGGACCCCACCAGGACTCTGTCCTGGACCTGCCAGGGAGCCAGCCCCCTGGACCCCG
>JADGCJ010000269.1 GCA_015229045.1 Magnetococcales bacterium | reverse complement strand
CCGGATGGTAGCTCAAGGCTTCCAGATGCTCGGCAATGATCTGCCGGGCACCTTCGTTGTCGTCCACCACCAGGATGTGCATGCCTTGGAGAGCTTCCGAGGGCATGGGAATCTCCATCGCCGGTGCATCCACCTTGTTGAAACGAGCCGTGAATGTGAACCGACTGCCACGCCCGGGTTCATTGGCAACCCCTATCCGACCCCCCATCATCTCCACCAGACGCTTGCTGATTGCCAGCCCCAACCCGGTTCCACCATATTTTCTGGTAATGGAGGTATCTCCCTGTGAAAACTCCTGAAACAGCTTGCTCGCCTGCTCTGGAGTCATGCCAATGCCGGTATCCCGAACCGTAAACTGGAGCAACGCGCTCTCCGGCGTCTCTTCCATCGCTTCGATGGTGATGGAAACTTCCCCTTTTTCCGTAAATTTGATGGCGTTTCCGACCAAATTGGTCAAAATTTGCCCCAGGCGGTGGGGATCTCCCTGCAAACAGGGGGGGACATTCCTCTTGGTATCCAGCAGCAGTTCCAATCTCTTTTCATGACTCTTGATGCTCAGGGCAGCAACCACCCCGCCCAGGACTTCATCCAGGGTGAATTCAACGGCTTCCATGGTGAGCTTGCCCGCCTCAATCTTGGAAAAATCCAGGATGTCATTGATCAATTGCAGCAGGGTGTTGGCACTGACGCTGACCTTGACCAGATAGTCCCTCTGCTGCCCGGTCAGTTCCGTTTGCAGGCACAGATGGGTCAAACCAATCACGCCGTTCAGGGGGGTACGAATTTCGTGGCTCATGTTGGCCAGAAACTCTCCCTTGGCATGACTGGCCAGATTGGCCTTACCTGTCATCTCCTCGGCATATTTTTTGGCCTGAATCAAGCGGGTTGTGAATGCCTTTTGTTCTGTGAAATCCACCAGAACACCAATGACAGCCGGCGTGGCCTGATCCGATTTTTGAAACTTGAGCAGTATGACGTCAATGGCGTGAATTTGGTCATCGTGTGATTTCAACTCTATCCTTTTGTGGATGCGATCTTCCTTCTTGTTTTCGAGAAGGGAACCAACCATGGAATATATTTTTGGTTGGTCATCCATGCAAAATAATTCATTCATATTGATTTCATCCAGGCTACTGCTATCAATCCCGATGAATTTTTGAAAAGCGTCATTGGAAAAGATCAGTTTTCCTTGACTTTCAAAGAAAAAAATCGGCAAAGGAACGGCATCGATCAATTGCCGGAGCAGCTTTCTTTCTTCCGTAAAGGCGTCTTGAATTTTCAGGCGATCTGTAATGTCCCGGATAACACCTACCGTTCCGACGTACTGACGGGTGCAGCGAGATGTTTCCTTTCTGTTTTCTCCGTAAAGGCCAGTACTGTTGACCTCAACACTGATGACATCTTGGCCGATGTTCCTGATTTCATAAACGCGATGGGATCTTCCATTCTTTAGCTTCAGGCGGATCTCCATGCCGACTGTCATGCGAACGCCAGACCGACGTTCGTTGAACAACTTTTGTTCAGGATTTGGTGTCCCGTTACCGAATCGTTCCAATACCCTTTCCAGGCTTACTTCATTCAGATCCGCGCTGTGAATGATTTCCGAAAAATGCTTGCCAATGAGGTCTGCCTGGTGATAGCCCAGCCGTTCGATCGATTTGTTCAGGAAGGTGAAGCGGCCTTTCTCATCAATCTTGTAAACAATATCCGGAATGGTCTGAACCAGACTGCGAAACCGCTCTTCCGAGGCCGACAACTGCTCCATGCTGTCGGTCAGGTGTTCATTGATCTCGAAAAGACGACGGTTTTTCTCCTCCAGGGCTAAATGCAGTCGCACGCGGGCCTTGACTATGAGTGGGCTGATGGGTTTGGTAATGTAATCCACCGCACCCACCTGCAATCCCTCCAATTCATCCTTGCCATCCGACTTGGCCGTGACAAAAATCACGGGGATGCCTTGGGTGCGATTATCATCCTTCAGTTGTCGGCAGACTGCATATCCATCCATGACAGGCATGACAATATCCAGCAAAATCAAACTCGGTCTTGGTTCCATGGCAGCCAATTGCAGAGCCAATGGACCATTCGTCGCGGCACGAACGATATATTCATCCTCCAAGGCATCCTTGAGAACATCCAGGTTCCCTGGGACATCATCCACGATCAGGATGGAGGGCTTTATGTGATCGTCATACATCTGCCATCTCCAAATCAATGCCCATAACACAAGCACACTGTGTCAAGGTTTCCGCGCTCTCTGCAAATTCATATTTTGCCACCTGCAATTCCATTCTGCTCACCCACTCCAACATTTCTGCGGAAAGGGCACAGGCATGCATTTCCGACAGGGTATGTACGATGGCCGTGTCAAATATGGCCAACTGTTTGGCTGCTTTTCTGAACAGTCGATTACGCATCTCCAGAAGATCGAGGGTATCATCCACGATATTGTCCGGTTTTTCCTCTGCGGTTGTAGTGGGTAATGATTGATCAATCGCTGTACAAACGCAGGCCAATTCTGCGGTCAAATCACCCAATAAATATTCGATACGTTCAGAACCAGATTTTTTCTTGATGGCAGATTCCAAAAGTTCAATCCTGCCCGCCAGTGTGCCTGCACCGATGGTGGCCGACACCCCCCTCAATGTATGAGCAAGTTGTTCCAGCAAGATCAAATCATTGCCTGCCAACGCCTCACGCATGCCGGTGTCAGCACTCTCATGGTTGATGCGGAATTTTGTCAGAAGATTCCGGTATCCCTTGATATTGCCTCCCATGCGTAACAAGCCTGATTGAGTGTCTACTCCCTGAATGTCTGGCAAAAGAGCCTGTTCTGCTTTATTGTTTGCCCGTCTTTTGTCCTGATCTATCCCCCGTTCTGCCAATTTAGGGAAAGAGTTGGCAGATTCTGGCTTGATCCACCGCACAAGGGTAGTGAACATCTCTTTGGGATCTACCGGTTTGGCGATGTGATCCTGCATGCCCGCTTCCAGACAGAGTTCCCGATCACCCGACATGGCATTGGCC
>JADGCJ010000268.1 GCA_015229045.1 Magnetococcales bacterium | reverse complement strand
CATCCAGACCATCCGCCCCGACGACCCCTCGGGATTCTTCTGAGTCTCCCCTTCAGGGCAATCGGGTGAAGGAGTGTTATCCTAAAAAGATGCTCGTCATTCCCGCGAAGGCGGGAATCCAGGGCCGCAAAGTACCGATTCCGTGGCCCTGGACCCCCGCCTTCGCGGGGGTGACGACTGCTATTTAGGAAAAATGATCCTTCGCCCGATTGCCCTGCTCCATTACGCCTTGCTTGTTGTCCGGCAATTTGGTATTCCGGCTCGCGGTAACGGAATGCGGTCGTGGCGGAATTGGTAGAAGCGCAGCGTTGAGGTCGCTGTGGTGGAAACACCGTGGAAGTTCGAGTCTTCTCGACCGCACCAAGTTATCGCTTCCCTCCTCCCGGCTACCGGGCCTCTTCGAACGCGGCAATGATCAGACCATCGGTCGTCTGCCACGCCATCCGGTAACGTCCCCCGCGCCAGTTCACCTCCGCCTCGCCCGGGTTGCCTGAGAGAACGTCGTGGGCGACTTCGGCCGGGAGAGCGCCTTCGCCCCTGCGGATGGACGGGAAATAGTCGATGGGGTTGGTCAGGGGATCGACCGCCTTGTTGACGTGCGCCTCGCGGCTGTCGGCGATGACGTGGCCCGCACGATCAACAACCAGGACGAAATGTTTCGCGTCCAGCTTGGTGGCGCGCAGAATGTCGGAATATTCCTTGATCGGGTACTCGTAGTGCAGAACCGCCACCCCGGGAATCACCGGAACGACGAAGCCGACCACCCACTCCATCACGTCCGGGGACAGGTAGGCGTCGGAGGTGTAGGACTGCCCGGAGGCAAGGGTCATGCCCGGACTGAAGAAAGGAGCATCCGATTCGGCTTTCGACAATTCACGATCAAAGGCGAATCGCCCGTTGACGACTCTCAGATGCTCGGCCCCCTGGTTGTCGATCAGACAGAGTTCGGAGCCCATGTCGGCATGCTTCAGGGAAGTCTTGACCTGGACCAGCCGCTCCTTGCGCTCGCTCTCCGGTGCCTTGAAGTAATCCAGTATGTGAGCAACCTCGGCAATGGCCGTCAGCGATGCGATGCGGCGGGCGCTCATGTTCTTTACCGCAGCGGCGTTGGACTCCACCAAAGCCTGGATGGCGGAAGAATCGGCGGCACCACAGGGAGAGGTGACCGACAACAACACTGCTGCAACCAGCAACGATCGGAAAAGTTTCACGACGGGCCCTTCCAGAAAAATTACGCTCGTTGATGCGGAGAATTTCTGTTAACAAGGTGAGACGATGACTCTGGGTGGGATCATAGCATGGGCTTCCCGCACAGGCCAAGGACGTAAGAATGACCGATCAGGTTTGTTGGCAGGGGCATTGTGCCGTGTCCTGGTTGCGCGGTGTGGTGCCGTGGAACCCCGCGCTTCTTGCCGTGCTTCTTGTCGCTGTTGCGGGAACCGTGGAGTCCTGCGGCCCAAAGCCGCGGGATGCCGACAGCATGGTGTGGTCGAGGGCGGACTGGGATCCTCGCCAGGAAGCCCAGGATATCGCGAGTTGCACCACGTGGGGGGCAAAGGCGGCCTTTCGCAAACATTTCTGGCAGCGTTCGGCCATCGCCAAGGAGATCGAAAACCCCACTCCCTCGACTGATCCCGGAACCCTGACCGACAAACTGCGCGTGATCGCCATCAAGGAAAAAGCAAGCGCCATGGAACTGACCGAGGATTGCATGAACGAACTCGGCTACAAGTATGTTCCCATCAACAAGGCCCGGTGGTGATCTTTATTTAGATGCCTCCCATGCACAGGTACTTGATTTCCAGGAACTCCTCGATACCGTACTTGGAGCCTTCGCGACCGATCCCGGATTCCTTCATGCCGCCGAAGGGAGCAACCTCGGTGGAGATGATGCCTTCGTTGATGCCGACGATACCGTATTCCAGAGCCCCCGCCACCCGCCACACCCGCCCCACATCACGGGCATAGAAATAGGCGGCGAGGCCGGCGCGGGTGTCGTTGGCCATGCGGATCGCCTCGTCCTCGTTCGCAAAGCGGTACAGGGGAGCCACCGGGCCGAAAATCTCCTCGTTGGCGAGGTGCATGGCCGGAGTCACGTCGCAGACCACGGTCGGCTGGAAAAAAGTGCCGCCCAGGGCATGCCGTCTGCCCCCGGTCATCACCCGCGCGCCCTTGGCCACGGCGTCGGCGAGCAGAGTCTCCACCTTCTCCAGACCGGCCGCGTTGATGAGCGGCCCCTGGGTCACCCCCGCCGTCGATCCGATCCCCACCGTCAAGCCCTCCACCGCCCGCACCAGCTTGGCGGCAAAGGCGTCATAAACGCCGTCCTGAACCAGCAGACGGTTGGCACAGACACAGGTCTGACCGGCATTGCGGTACTTCGAGGCCATGGCTCCCGCCACCGCCGCATCCAGATCGGCATCGTCAAAGACGATGAACGGGGCATTGCCGCCCAACTCCAGCGAGACCTTTTTTACCGTATCGGCGCACTGGCGCATGAGCAGCTTGCCGATCTCGGTCGAGCCGGTGAAGGACAGCTTGCGAACCAAGGGATTGCCGGTCAGCTCTCCCCCCACTCCTGCCGGGTCGAAGGTCGGGAGGACATTGAACACGCCCTTGGGAAACCCGGCGCGTTGAGCCAGTTCGGCCAGGGCAAGAGCCGACAGCGGGGTATCCTCGGCCGGTTTGACCACCACCGTGCAGCCTGCGGCCAGGGCGGGAGCGCACTTGCGGGTGATCATGGCGATCGGGAAATTCCACGGCGTGATCGCGGCAACCACCCCGACCGGCTCTTTGGACACCAGAACCCGCCGCCCCGGAGCATACTCGGGAATGATGTCGCCGTAGACCCGTTTGGCCTCCTCGGCATACCACTCGACGAAGCTCGCCCCATACGCGACCTCGCCCTTGGCCTCGGCCAGAGGCTTTCCCTGCTCGGCGGTGATCAAGGCCGCCAGATCGTCGCCGGCGGCCATGATCATCTCGAACCAGACGCGCAATATCCGCCCGCGTTCCTTAGCAGTCAGAGC
>JADGCJ010000267.1 GCA_015229045.1 Magnetococcales bacterium | reverse complement strand
TCCGCCCCAAACCCCGCAAGGGCTCTGCCCTTGACCCGCCAGGGAGCCAGCCCCCCGGACCCCGTTTTCAACAGGCCGATGGCCGAAACCATCACCCGCAGGTCAATGGACACGATGCAGCTTGCTGGTCTCCGTGACACCTGCGGCCTCTTCGTACTGCTCGTAAACATCCTCGACGAGGGCATCGACCGCAGCGACATCCGTACCCAGATAGTTGGCGATGACCTCCGTCGTCCAAAAGGCCTCACCTTCATCGTTGTAACCCGTCGCGGGAGGCATGGGGCCGTAGACGGCCTCCATCGAGCGGCGCAACATGGCCTGCACTTTGGGATCGCGACATTTCAACAGGTAACTCCAGGCAGCATCATAGCCCGGATCTTCCGGCCCGGCTTCCATAACCAACAGGGCATCGGCAATCAGGGGGTCTTGAAACATGGATCGCATGACCAATTCCTTCGTGAAAAGTCTGTCAACGATTCCCAAAAGAGAAGGGCGTCTCTCAAGGGAGGGTTGATTCCATGCCCCGCAATTTTCGTTCCTATTTTTTCAATTTTATAACCATTTGAAAATGAAGAGGCTAAAATTCCACCCTCCGGGTACTGCCTTATAGAAACCAGGAAAAAAATGCCGCCCCGGGCAACCCTTTCCCTGTCACAGGGGCCATCGTCAATCTATTGGCAGGGAGTTATTCCAATTCCAGATCAAGCGTCTGCTTCGTTGACTGCCTCATTCACTCCTCGCCGTACCCAACACGTACTGTCTCGTCGCTCACGCGTTGTCGCCTCGCATCCATCTTGATCTGGAAATGGAATTACCGGGGATGAGACCGCCCCTCACACGTCCGGGGCTGGATAGTGGCGCTGAATCTTGACACCGATGCCTTCCTTGCCTATATGCAGGATTGTGCATGGCAAATCGGTGAAACGACCATAAAAAATCTCCACTTCGATGCGACACGTCTCCCCCGAAACGGAGGCGATGTCAGACGAGTCGGGAACAAACAAATATCCTCCCATGCCAATATCCTTGATGATGCCCGTGATGCGGCGACCATCGGTAAAGATCAGGGTAGCCGGTTCGTTGGTAGGCAAACGTTCAAACTGGCGTTTTTCCTGGGATTGACTCATGCGCTCCCCCCCACAAAGATCAAGCCAAGTATAAAAGAAAATGCCGACCCTGTCCGTGGACTGGACAGGGTCGGCAGATACGCTGTCGATCGAAGATCAACGGCAAAGGGGCATGATCACAACGCCTCGATGAGCGTCGCCGTACCCATGCCGCCGCCCACGCAGAGTGTGGCCAGACCTTTTTTGAGTTTCCGTCTCTGCATCTCGTAGATCAGGGTGACGATGATCCGCGCACCGGAGGAGCCTACGGGGTGGCCAAGGGCGATACCACCGCCGTTGACGTTGACGATGTCGGGATTCAGGCCCAAATCCTTGTTGACGGCGCAGGCCTGGGCGGCGAACGCTTCGTTGGCCTCGATCAGTTGCAAATCTTCGACTTTCCAGCCAGCTTTCTGGAGAACCTTGCGTGTCGCATAGATAGGACCGGCACCCATGATGGCGGGTTCCAGACCGGCCGCAGCGTAGGCGACAATACGGGCCATGGGCTTCAGCCCCAGCTCTTTGGCTTTGCTCATGGAGGTCAGGATGACCCCGGAAGCCCCATCGTTGATGCCCGAGGCGTTACCGGCGGTGACGGTTCCATCCTTGGCAAAAGCCGGACGGAGCTTGGCCAGCGAGTCCATGGTTGCTCCCAGGCGGATGAACTCGTCATTTTCAAAGATGATGGGGTCTTTCTTTTTCTGGGGGATCACCACGGGGATGATTTCATCTTTGAAGCGACCTGCTTTTTGGGCAGCTTCGGCGCGCTGGTGCGAACGCAGGGCCAGCGTATCCTGCTCCTCGCGGCTGATGTTCCACTGTTTGGCGACATTCTCCCCTGTCGTTCCCATGGGATAGTTGCCAAAGACATCGGTCAGGGCATCGCGGAACAGGGAGTCTTTCATGGTCCACTCGCCCATTTTCATCCCTTCGCGATTGTTGCCAAGGGTGTGTGGCGCGCGCGTCATGCTCTCCTGGCCACCGGCGACCATGATGTGCGCATCGCCCAGACGAATGGCCTGGGTGGCCAAATGGATGGCAGTCATGCCACTGGCGCAGAGGCGGTTGACCGTAAACGCCGGAACTTCGACAGGAATCCCGGCAAGCATGGCTGCCTGACGCGCCGTATTGGGTCCGCAATCGGCGGTGAGGATCTGGCCCATGACCACTTCGTCGATTTGACCGGGCTTCAGTCCACTACGTTGGAGCAACCCTTTGATCACGGTGGCACCCAATTCGTGGGCCGGAACAGATGCCAGGCTACCCATGAAATTTCCGACGGCAGTGCGACCCGCAGCAACGACAACGACTTCTTCCATCATGAACTCTCCCACTCTCTTTGAAAGGTTTTTGAGCAACAGAAATGACCAACACCCGCCACCGGACACCAGGCCCGACATGGCGGGCTGCATGCGGCGAATCTTCCGTGATGGAGCCTTGTTGCCATGCTGCAAGCATGAGCCACCGGCTACTCTACTCCTCCTGTTGCAAGTAATTATGTATCGTCCGGTTGCACTTGTCCAACCTTCATGTTGGGTCTCGGGCGAAAAACTCTTCTGACATTACCTTTGACGTAGAATCCGTGGTTGACCAACGAAGGCAGCCAACAGGAGCGCACCCTTTTCCATACATCTGCCTCCTCATTATAAGTTTTGGATAATATTATAAACAAATCATCTTACCATGGGCCATTCAGCATAAATCGGTCTGTTCCAGATAATCAATGATTCATTCCTCAACCAAAAGCGCAGCGTTACCCCCGTGAGACGAATGAGACGAACATGCAAAACGAAGTTGTTCATTTTTATAAAATTATTTGCAACCATTCAGCACCCGGCAACGAATCGGGGTCCAGGGAGCTGGCGACCGGACAGTTCCAGGAGAGAGTCCTGGTGGGGTTCGGGGCGAAGCCCTGACAAAGGCTTTCATGTTCAGGCC
>JADGCJ010000266.1 GCA_015229045.1 Magnetococcales bacterium | reverse complement strand
CACCAAGGGGGCAGGCGGAGCCTCCCCCTTGGATCCCCCAACCCCTTTTAATAATGAAAGAATTATGGATAATAGAAAATTATTGGGGCTTCGCCCCCATTTTTAATAATAATAAAAAAAATTATGGATAATAGAAAATTATTGGGGCTTCGCCCCCATTTTTAATTTTCAGCCTGACGATTGATCGATGGGTACCTCTACCCGCACCTCCAAACCACCCCCCGTCCGATCGAGCAAAACCACCCTCCCCCCGTGCACCTGAGCAATTCGCTCGACAATAGCCAACCCCAAACCAGCCCGCCCCGCACCACTGCGTGCCTGATCCAATCGCATGAAAGGACGCATCACACGCTCGCGCTCCTGGATGGGAATACCAGGCCCCCGGTCCATGACACGCAGATACAGCGTATCGGCAACTTTCTCAGTCTGCACATCAATGTCACTCCCTCCACCATAACGTGCGGCGTTGTCCAGCAGATTGGTCACCAGACGTTGCCAGGCCAGGGGACGTAAAGTCACGGAAGAGACGGATTGTGCTTGAAAATTCACTTTTTTCCCCAAACGGAGATAGCGGGCGCAAACGGCGGCGACACTCTCGTTCGGATCGACCAGGGTCGGAGCCTCCGTCTGCTCGTTCTTGGCAAAGTCGAGGAATTGATCCAACAGGGCATCCATCTCCTCGATATCCTGGACCATGCCGTCGCGCAGTTCGGCCTCGATTGCGCCCATGTCCAGGCTCAGGCGTAATCGGGCCAGCGGGGTGCGCAGATCGTGCGAGACCCCGGCCAGCAACATCGCCCGGTTGCCCTCCATGATCTCCATGTCGGCCATCATGCGATTGAAGGCCAGGCTCAAGGTGCGTAACTCTTCAGGCCCCTCCGGAGTGGCCAGGGTTGGTTTTTTTCCCTGTCCGAGCAGGGTCGTCGCTTCGACAAGGCGACGCAGGGGACCATTGACGCGCCAAACCACGAGAAAGGCCCCGCCCAGAGAGAGAACTCCCATGAGGGCAATACCGGCAAACCAATGCCACGGAAAAGGGCGCTCCCGAGGCTGGCGGGGGGAGAGAAGCCAGAAGCGGTGCTGATCATACTGCACACGCAGCCACATTCCCTCCCGGGCCGTGCGCACCTCGGTTGGATAACCCAGATGCTCTTCCAGGGTCTCCGCCAGTTTTTCATGCCGTGCCGGAAGGGGGTGTCCGGGCGTGTCGCTGGTCTCCGGCAGCAGACGCAGATAGCGACCCTGGGCCATGCGGGTTATCAAGGCCGTGCGATCCTCCTGGTCCATGCCGTCCAGGAGCTCTCCCAGCGTTTCGACCTGCGTCACCAGTTGTCCCGCCAGACGTTGCGAACGCAGCGTATCGGTGAAGGCATGGAACATAAAATAGGCCCCCAGATCGCGCAGACCCATGACCAGAAACAGCAAAAGGGCCAAACGCCCGAACAGGGAACGCGGCAACAAAAAAGTCGACATGCTCACCTCACCCTGGATCAGATTGGTGCACCGCCATCGGGGACAAAGACATAGCCAAACCCCCACACCGTCTGGATGAAACGTGGCGCAGAGGAGTCCTCCTCGATCAAACGGCGCAAACGGGAAATTTGCACGTCGATGCTGCGGTCGAAGGCCTCATGCTCCCGTCCCCGGGCCAGATCGAGCAGCTTGTCACGCGACAAGGGCTGGCGCGGGTGGGTCGCAAGGGCTTTCAACAGAGAAAACTCCCCGGTGGTCAGGGTGACCACCTCGCCACGCGACAGCAAGCGGCGCGTGGTGAGGTTCAATTGGTGACAGCCAAAATGGATCTCCTCTCCGGTCAGGTCCGGTGCCCCTGGTATCTGTTGCGGACGTCGTCGCAACACTGCCTGGATGCGGGCCACCAACTCTCTGGGGTTGAAGGGTTTGGGCAGATAGTCATCCCCTCCCATTTCCAGGCCGATGATGCGGTCCACCTCTTCGCCTTTGGCGGTCAACATGATGATTGGCACCAGATTTGCGGCTCCCCGCAGGCGTCGACAATAACTCAACCCGTCCTCCCCGGGCAGCATCAGGTCAAGCACCATGAGGTCCACCCGGCGATTGTTCAATGTCTTGTCGGCTTCGAGGGTGGTTGAGGCGACCAGCACCTGGAAGCCTTGTTCGCTCAAGTAGCGTTTCAGGAGCTTTTGCATGCGCAGATCATCATCGACGATCAAAATGGAGGTGACGGCGTTTGTCATGGATCGATCCTGGCAGATTTTTGCTCGAATGGAAACAACGGAGTTGTTGCGCCTGATCTCCGGCTCCCCTCCTGGAAATATTTTGTTACACATTTTGGGTTGCGGGAAACACTCCATTCACAAATCATGCGTAGAGTGCGGTCAGGTACACTGAAACCGGGGTCGGCATGACTCTGGCGGGTCGTTGACAGACGACAGTGGTCGGCATATTGATCAACATGAACGCGAAGGATCGAAAACATGTACCATAAAAACCGTCAATCCATCCTCGTACTGGCCTGCGCCATGACCATGATCGGCTATGGAAGCCTTGCCCGGGCCCAGGAATCGGCTCCCGCCGAAAAAACCACTCAGGCTGCCATACCCAAAAAAGAGGGTGAAGCGCCAGCAACCAGGAAACAGCACCATCAGGGCCGTCATGAAAGACACCACGCTTTTCTGGCCAAGATTCATCCTCTGCTCAAGTTGACCCCGGAACAGGAACAGCGGTGGCAAACCCTGGAAAAAGAGACCGAGGCTATCCATCAGGCCATGCGCGATCAAGGCAAAGGGCACGGAGAGCTGATCAGGAAAGCCCTGGAACAGGATGCGCCCAATCTGGCTGCCCTGCTGGCCGAACATGACAAAGCCATGGACAGCCGTGTCCAGGAGCATCGGCGGATTCGCGATCGATGGATCGCCCTCTATGGAGATCTGACCCCGGAGCAAAAAAACACGGTCAGGGCTTCTCTCAAGGAGTTGCTGGGTCAAATGGAGGCCCGCCGGGAAAAGTGGAAGAACAAGAAGAAGGATCATGCCACCAGCGAAGGGTATTGAGAAGCGGGGTCCTGGCAGGGCAATCGCATTTGCAATTGGCATGCTTGAAAAATCGGACCTTGAACCGCGT
>JADGCJ010000265.1 GCA_015229045.1 Magnetococcales bacterium | reverse complement strand
CACGAGATGATCTTCTTCTCAAACTTGGCGCCGCCAAAAAAGAAGCAGGTCGAGCCTACAACCTGGTTGATATCAAGCTTCCAGGAAAAAATGAAGTTGTCACGCAAGATACGTTTACGTTCCGTCTCCCGCCAGAAGGGCATTTGGATGGGCGGTCACCCTCCGTTGGGATACGACATCCACAATCGGGAACTGGTGATCAATCGGGAAGAGGCCGAACAAGTGCTCTACATTTTCCGTCGCTTTGCCGAGTGCGGATCGCCGACCCAGGTGGTGCGGGATCTGCGCGCCTCCGGCATTCAGAACAAAAGCTGGACCACGGCTCCCGGGGTGCATCGCCCGGGCAAGCCCATCCACAAAGCGGCGCTCTACCGCATCCTCAAGAACCGGGTCTACCTGGGGGAGGCGACCTACAAAGGGGAGTCGTTCCCCGGCAGGCACAAGCCCATCATATCCCAAGAGCTTTGGGACCGGGTCCACGACCTCATCGATGAGCACCGGCGGAACCGGACGACGTTGCCCAGGGGGCAGACACCGTTTCCCCTCAAGGGGTTGGTCCGGTGCGGTCACTGCAACATGGCCATGAGACCGACCCATTCCCGCAAAAACGGACAAGTCCAATACCGCTATTACCTTTGCATCAACGCCGCTCGAGCAGGACATGACCAATGCCAACTCCCCAGCGTACCAGCGGCGGAGTTGGAACGGCTGATTTTGGACCATGTTCGCAGGCTCATCCGAACGCCAGAGGTGATCGCAAAAATCCTGCAACAAGAGCATCAGAATGGCCTGATACATTCTGACCAAACCATCATCAAGCAATTGACCGGCCTGGATCCCGTATGGGAAGAGCTTTTCCCCCTGGAACAGAATCGTCTGCTCAAACCGCTGGTGGAATCCCTGGTAGTCACCACCACCGGCATCGACCTGCGCCTGCGGGTGGACGGCCTGGGGGCGCTGGTGGATGAGCTGGTCAACGAGGAAGAGAGGAACGTGGCATGAGAACACATTTGTCCGACGACGGAACCATCCTGCACATTCACATCCCCATGGCGCTCCGGCGACGCGGCGGCAAGAAAGTCATCGTCACCTCGGGAGCCGCCAAGACCAGCGATGAACCGGACCGGTTCCATGAGGATCCGGTGGTGCGCGCCCTGGTCAAGGCCCGCCGCTGGCAAGGCATGCTGGAGAACGGCGAAGCGGCCACCATCCAGGACTTGGCCCGCCAGGAAGGGGTGGACAAATCCTTCATGGCCCGCACCCTGCGCCTGAACGCCCTGGCGCCGGACATCGTGGAAATGATCCTGGCCGGAGACTATCCCGACACTATCAGCTTGGAGGTTCTGAGGCGGGGGATTTCATTGAACTGGGATGAACAGCGGAATACGTTCATCTTGTTGTGATAGGTGACCGGCGCTGATTCAGATCGCTATGCGATAGAGACCGACCATTGGCCGATTTGAAGACCATTTATTTGTCGAATTTGGTCCCACGTGAGGCGATCCTCACTGATAAATTCGAAAATTCCTCGAACTATTCTTGGGATGGCTACTCGAGCCCGTACGTCGGGCGGCAGCTCGTCGACTGTATCGGTCAAGGGTTTTCCATACTTTTCCCGTCGCCATTCCATGATATTTCTGATTGCGGACACATCCTTCTGGGAAATGTAAGCTGAACACCTCCGCTCAGGGTCGCCTGGAGGTGACATGCGTAGCACATGATCGCTGGTCACAGAAGAATAAACTCGTGGTGGTAAATGGTTGTTTATGAAAGCCTCAATAGCAAGCGGAGCATCTTCCTCCCAAACTTTCAGTAACCATACCGACACGTCTGGATCAGTAAGCATAAATTTAATTGTCTGGGCAGCTTTGGTTTCTGCATCCGTCAGGATGTGGAGATCATTCCGAAGCTTGATCCGTTTCTTTCGATCATTGGTCGTAAGTTTCCTGCCTTCGTAAGAGCGAAGCTGTTCAAGCAGAGCATCACTTTCTCGCTGACGGATGACTATGTGGCCGCTCGGCCAATCATGAAGATCCTGGATTAGCTCTTTGGTGCTGAGTTCAAGTTCATCACCCGTTTTCTCCAGCTTGTGCTTGGACATCATCCATGTCGCCAGTAGAGGAGAGCGAGGGGCTCCACCTCCTGATGGCCCAAAATGCTTTTCAGCGACATGAGGATCAAGAGTAGCACGGCGAACTATTTCACCCCAGCCGAGCAGCACAACCTCGAAAAGGTCTTCCTTCTCATGCTGTTCATTGACCGTCCTTACATGGTCCAATAGCACTGCGTCATCTGGTGCAGAAGTGAGAATGTAAAACGCCTTAAGGGCTGGCTCGAAGTTAAGCGCTTCCTTGATTTCAGCATCAATTTGTTTGGTGGTTATCCGGCTCACAGGCCATCTCGAGCGCTTTTTGCACTGTAGCCCAATTGGGTAGAGAGCCCCGTTACGACCAACAATATCCACCCCATTCTGACGCTGCCCTGCACGGCCATGACGCACAAGCGCAGGATCTCGCCATGCCGACTGAAAGATGTCGGCACATAATTCCTCGAACTGCTCCCATGAACGTGGAGGGGCATAATCAGCGTGGACGTGCAAGTTCATGATGTGCTCCATCGTCAATACTGGTTTGGCACCAGAGTATAGCACTGGTCAACCTTCCGGCGCAGGTTCGCCACTGTCCGCATTCCATCGAATGGAGGTCAAAACAGGTGGAAAATCGGCATCGTCAGAACATACTGGTTTTGAAGGGGAAACGGCGCATTTTGAAATCCGTGGTCGGATGGGCAAAAGTCCACGGCCAGAGAGAGACAGAGAGGATATGGGGCCGGAATCGATAGGGGTAGGGAAGGCCAAGACCTCCCCTCCCTCCGAACCGTGCGGGCGGTTCTCCCGCACACGGCTCTCCAGTGAGTGGTTTCCTCATCGGGATTGGCATATCCGTCGATGGGCTTCGTGCATCGTGAAAAGCCCTTTCTCCATGAAGAAAGCATTTGGCCATTTCTTACTGTCTGCTTGACATCGCCCAAATCCTGGCCGCTTCTCCTGTTTCCGAAGCATGGGAAGAGACCAAGTAATCCGGAGAGATCGTTTGAAGTGTTCACTCCCCCCGGT
>JADGCJ010000264.1 GCA_015229045.1 Magnetococcales bacterium | reverse complement strand
GAGAGACTCCCATGGCCGTAACCACTGTTGAAGTCCGTGACCAACTGCTGGAAGCTTTGCGCCTCGACCTGATTGGTCCGCACAATAACCACCCCTTTGCACATGAGTTGCTCCCCGACACCCCCTCTCGTTGGTATCTCACCGGCTTTCTGGTTCCCCGGGACGCTCCCGAGGATCAACGGCGGGACGCCCAGTCGGATGAGCAAATGGATGCAGGCGGTGACGTGGAAGGGGGAGACGACAATACCCCACCTGATCGAACTGGAGGGCGTAGCTTTTTGCCCTCTTCCCTGGGGTTGTCTGTGCTAGTTACGGAGGAAACTCAAACCCTTCAAGTCCTTGTGGCATGGGGAGACTATCGTTACGAAGGGGAGCACGCCATCGAAACTGCTGAATCCGCAGAGCCAGAAGGTATCGTGGAGAGTACCGATTCCCCAAAATCCCCACGCGAAGGTTGGCGACGTATTCCGCAGGAAGTACAAATCATTATCTCATTGCCGACAACCAATGGCAGGAGTGTGGATTACGAAGTTCCTGGTAGTCGGGGCTTGTATCTGTCCGTCATCTGTCGCCATCTGGGCCATGCACCTGGATTACCCCAAGCGATTCGGGCAGTTTCAGTGTTTTTAGTTAACCAAAGAAAACCTCAGTCTGATGAAGAACGAGGATATGGGGCCTTTGCCTTCCAGGCGGTTTTGACCCTGTGTTCGGACCGTCCCTTCGTGGCGCGGCCTGATCCGAGGGGATCGGGGGGGAGTTTGGTCTCCGAGGAATGGGATGAACGGGTTGCGGATGTTCAATACCGAAACCTTTTTGAATATGCAGTAGGCCATGGATGTGCTGCCACCCCCGTCTTGGACCCAGATAATGAGTGCCGTACAATCCGTTCCGAGTGGTTGCCGCAGGCAGATGTGGAACGGGTTGCCCCTGCTGATCTGCCCGATATCCTGCTGGATATGGACCTTCTCGCCCAGCTTTCTGATGCCGAGGTGGCCACTGCCCTCAAACCCCTGGTGGATCAATACCGTCATTGGATCTCCATCCAACGCACGGCTTGCGCCACCCTGAATGAACGCCACCAGGAAACCGCTCAACAGTTGTTGGTCAATGCCGAACTTGCCGCTCAACGCATTGCCGATGGCATCGACCTGCTGAGCCAGGATGCTGATGCCTTGTTTGCTTTTCGGCTGGCCAATCGCTGCATGGCCATCATCGGTCGCCGCCGGGAAGCCCAACGCATCGGCGGTAATCCAGCATCGGTCCCTTCCCCCCGTTGGCGACCCTTCCAGCTTGCCTACTTGCTGATGACCCTGCGAGGCATGGCCGAGCCCTTGCACAACGACCGGGATGTGGTGGATTTGCTCTTCTTTCCCACCGGTGGCGGCAAAACGGAAGCCTATCTGGGATTGGCAGCATTCACCCTGGTCTTGCGCCGTCTGCGCCATCCAGGAATACGGTCCGCCGGTGTCAGCGTTCTGATGCGATACACGTTGCGGCTGCTTACCCTGGACCAACTGGGACGCGCCGCCGCCCTGATCTGCGCCCTGGAGTTGGAGAGGTTGCACCAGCCGGAAAAATTGGGAACCTGGCCTTTTGAAATCGGTCTCTGGGTGGGTTCTGCCGCCACCCCCAACCGCATGGGAAGTCGTGGTTACGATGGACCAGGAGCGGACAATACCGCTTATAAACGACTGAAGAATTTCAAACGCTCGCCAAAAAACAATACCACCCCCATCCCCATTGAAACGTGTCCCTGGTGTGGTACACGCTTCGAACCCGACTCATTCCGTCTCACCCCCAACATTGTCCATCCCCGCAACCTGGAAATCTGGTGTCAAAATCACAAATGTGACTTTTCCAGTGAGCGTGCTCTTCCCATCGTGACCGTGGATGAACCCATCTATCGCCGGTTGCCTGCCTTCCTCATCGCCACGGTGGACAAGTTCGCCAGCCTGCCATGGACGGGTCAAACCGGAGCTTTGTTCGGACGGGTGGAACGGTATGATGAGAAAGATGGATTCTACGGACCGATGGAAGCGGCGTCTGGCCGTCCTCTTGGCGGTCGCTTGCCACCTCCCGATCTGATCATCCAGGACGAACTACACCTTATTTCCGGTCCTCTGGGAACCATTGCCGGTCTTTACGAAACAGCCATTGATGCCCTGGCTTCGTGGCAGATTGAAGAGCGGGTCGTGCGCCCCAAGGTGATTGCCAGTACGGCCACGGTTCGCCGTGCCGACAGGCAAATCCGCGCCCTTTTTGCACGTTCCCAGGTAGCGGTTTTTCCACCTCCAGGACCAAATATTCGAGATTCTTTCTTCGCTGTTACCGAACAAACCAATCAGACTCCAGCCCGTCGCTACGTGGGGGTGGCAGCCCAAGGGCGCAGCCTCAAGGTTATTTTATTGCGTTGTACCCTGGCCATCCTTTCTGCCGCACAAACCCAGTGGCAACGGGGAGTAGGAAACAAAACTGCAAACAATCCGGCTGACCCCTATATGACCTTGTTGGGCTACTTCAACAGTTTGCGAGAATTGGGTGGTTCTCGTCGCATCATCGAAGATGAGGTGCGTACCCGGTTGGGAGGTTATGAAAAACGACGCCGTTTGGAGCCTGATGACGATTGTTTCAAGTCCAGAAATATCCATTATGAAGTTTTGGAGCTGACATCCCGTGTCACCACTGCCGGTGTTTCTGAAGCCAAACGGCGACTATCTTTGACCTTTACCGATAAGGATCGGGTGGATGTAGCCTTCGCTACCAACATGATTTCCGTGGGATTGGATATCACCCGTCTGGGCCTGATGATGGTACTGGGTCAGCCCAAAACCAGCGCGGAGTATATTCAATCCACCAGTCGGGTCGGTCGCGACCCTGGTCGCCCAGGTCTGGTTATCACCCTGCTCAACCTGCACAAGGCACGGGATCGCTCTCATTACGAACGGTTCGGCATTTATCACGCCGGATTTTATCGTGCGGTGGAGGCTACCAGCGTCACACCATTCTCCCCCAGGGCACTGGATCGTGCTTTGCCAGGGGCTCTGGTGGCTCTCTGTCGTCATTGGCTTACAGAAATGGTGCCTCCCCTGGGAGCCGGACAAGTTGTCAGCCATCGCGCCGCCCTGAATGAAGTC
>JADGCJ010000263.1 GCA_015229045.1 Magnetococcales bacterium | reverse complement strand
CCAACTCGAATCTTTCAAAGCTTGAAAAATGGTTTCTCGATCCGGCCCACCGCCAGCAGGATGGCCGCTTTGCAAGGGACGCCCACGATGATTGATCGGCAGTTTCAAGAGGTTAAGCACAGGAAAATATTGGTTTCGAAAGTCGTGGGGCAGGTTGGACCATGCCAGGATGGACTGAGGCGCGACGACCATGGCATGCTCCAACGTGTGTTCCAGTTCTCGCACGTTGCCGGGCCAGTCGTGTTCCATAATGGCTGCCAGCACTTCATCACTGATCCCTTTGACCGAACGCTTCATCCGTGCGTTGAATTTTGCCAAGAAGTGATCGATCAGCATGGGCAGGTCAACCTTGTGTTCCCGTAACGATGGCAGCCGCATCTCGACCACCTTGAGTCGGTAGTAGAGATCTTCACGGAATTTTCCTGCCTGGACCCGTTCTCGCAAATTGCGATGGGTGGCTGCTACCACACGCACATTGACCCGAATGGGCGTATTGTCCCCCACAGCCTCAAAAACTTGTTCCTGCAAGACACGGAGAAGCCTCACCTGCATGTCCAGGGAAAGGTCGCCAATCTCGTCCAGAAAAATAGTGCCGCCGTCAGCCAATTTGAATCGGCCCGGTTTGTCGCGCACAGCGTTGGTAAAGGCTCCTCGTACATGCCCAAACAACTCGCTCTCCATCAGTCCAACAGGCAGCGCTGCGCAATTGACTGCCACGAAGGAACGATGAGATCGGGGACTGGTATTGTGCAGGGCACGGGCCACCAATTCCTTGCCGGTACCTGTTTCGCCGGTGATGAGTACGGTGGAATCCACTTCTGCCAGTCGCTCGATCAGCTCGTAGACTTCCTGCATGGCTGGACTGGAGCCCACCAGTCCATTCCAACTCTGCCGTGTTCGTGTTTCTCTTTCCAGCATGGCCAGGCGACTCTCGTCCCGCACCACCAGGATGACTCCTTGAGTGTCGCCCAAAGGATCATGAAAAAGTGATGCCGTGCAATTCAGAATGCGTTCCGTACCGGTTTCATGCATGGAAATCATGCATACCGCACGATTGCTTGCGCCCTCTTTATGAGCTTGTCGCAGCAGGGCTTCCACTTTCAGAAAAAGCCATGGGATTGCATGCTGCAATGGCTGGTTCATGGCCGATGGACCCAATTTCAGCAGCCGGGTGGCGGCGTCGTTGATCTCGATGATGCGCCATTCAGCGTCCAAGGCGATGATCGCATCATCCACGCTCTGGAAAACTGCTTTTGTGCGATTGATCAGCATTTCGCGTTCTTTCCGCACACGTTCATATTCCATGACGATATTTTTATCAATATCTGAAGCAAGAATATTGTCGTTCATGGCTGCCCTCGAGTGTCAAAATGATTTTGAAACTGTTTTGTTTCATGCTACATGAAATTACAAAATTTGAAACAAAAAATGACTCCAACAAGTCGTTTGGAGAAATTTTATCAATTCATTTAGAGAAGAGTGCCGCAATGTACGCGCCAATAATGGTCTTGTCAGTCAAAGAAATAATATATTTCTTTGAGCTGGCTTAAAATTTGCATTAATTTTTTGTATGTGCAAATCACATCATCAATATCTGGAGGTAATCATGTCACATTTGAGCGTAAAAACATCAAAAAAAAGCAAAGAGACCGCACAAGAAGATCGGAAGGGGAAAAAGGTCAACAGGAAGAAAATCAATAAGGGTCTCAGTATGATCGACACTTCCTCATCCAAGGATTCCGGGATTGCTGTGGCTCCAGTCAGTCCATAGTTCTGTGTGAACCCGTCGGTATGCCAGACCAGTTTCGGAATGGCAGGAGGTGTATCTGGAATGCGCATGTGAAATCCGACCAAGTCTATTGGGCATGCGTCTGGAAAACAATGGCGACTCTGTCAATATGGCAAAACCTTACAAGAAGGGTCGCCATTGCCATCCAAAAAAAACAGATCGCGACCTGTGCAGCCCAGACCATGCCTGTAGAATTGTCCACAGCATCCAATACGAACAGTATGAGCATCCTGTTGGTGGAAGACGTCGAGGATTACAATCAAGTTAAAAAAAATGCGGTTCTCGTTTAAACAGAGGTCACCCATGTCCAAAAAAATCTACGATTCCAGCATGCTCAACCCAGTCGCTGGCGGGGCGGATGGCATCACCAAAGACCGACGCAAGGAGGCATTGTTTAAAACCTGGGATCTACAGAACGCAATTTTCAACAGCGCCAACTTTTCAAGTATCGCCACCGATGCGAAAGGGGTCATCCAGTTCTTCAACGTCGGCGCCGAGCACATGCTGGGCTACACAGCTGTCGAAGTGATGAACAAAATCACTCCAGCCGACATTTCCGATCCGCAGGAAGTGATCGCACGTGCCAAGGCATTGAGCAATGAGCTTGCCACACCGATCACTCCGTCGCCCGCGCCCAGACACAAGGCATTCATCCGCTCTGTCAGCACATGCAGGAACGCATGGTGCTCAAGGAGCGCGTGGGACTGTTGGGATGGGTGCTCGACCACCGTCAACCCCTCTTGAGCAATAACCCGCAGGAACACGCCAGTTCCTGCGGCCCTCCCGACGGGCATATTCCTATCACCCGGTTTCTGTCCGTGCCGGTCATCAGCGGGGAGCGCGTAGTGGCCCAGATCGCCGTAGTCAACGGGGAAAAAGAGTACACCCAGGACGATACCACTGCCCTGAAGCGCATCGCCAACCTGTTCGCCATCGTCATGGATCGGATCAAACTGGAGCGGCAACTGCGCCACGCGGGGAAACTGGAGGCCATCGGCACCTTGAGCGCCGGGATTGCCCATGATTTCAACAATATCCTGGGCATCATTCTGGGGTTCTCGGAGATTGCCCAGCTCAAGGTCGCACCACAGGATCCGGTGCATCACTATCTGGGAGAGATTGTCACGGCTGCCGACCGGGCCAGGTTCCTGGTGGATCAACTCCTCACCTTCAGCCGCAAGGGCGACTCCCCGCGCCAACCCTTGTTTCTGCACCTGCTCATCAAAGAAGTCTCGAAATTTCTGCGCGCCTCGGTCCCCTCCTGCATTGAGATCGACACCCGGATTGAGGACAAGAATTTGCGGGTGGTCGGAAACGCCAACCAGCTGCATCAGCTCCTGATGAACCTCTGCACCA
>JADGCJ010000262.1 GCA_015229045.1 Magnetococcales bacterium | reverse complement strand
CTGACAAAGGCTTTCATGTCCAGGCCTTTCTTGAGGGGGTACCTGGGCAGTTACACATTTTAAAACGATCTCTCAAAACGGCGTCCGTCCGGCTCCGGGTAGACCATACTGCACCCAGCGCTCGTTGACCAGATTCCGAGTGGCGGCATCCATGCGCAGGACACGTCCCCAGGCGCGCGTGGTCTCTTCGGGCAGTTTGTGTGTGCAATCCAGGGCGAAGCGACCCGAATCCCGTTCCCGGATGAGGTCACGCGCCGGATCGGTACGGGTGGCCACTGCCCAGAGGATATCGGCCCAGGATTCGGGGTCGATATCGGGATCGGTCACCAGGATTTGGTCGGCTCCGGCATCGCGCGGTACCAGTCGCCACAGGGTTTCCACGGCTTTGCGTGCCTCCTGGGGGTCTTGCTTTTCCAGGGTCAACACCACCATCGGTGTTTCCGGAACCCGGTAAACCCGGCGTATGGCCGGTACCATTCTGGCCACGGCGGCTGGCCAGTCGGCTGCCCGACCCTCCCAGGAATCACCAGGGACGACGACCCCTTCCAGTTCCGAGCCGATCTTGGTGGTGGCATCGATCCCCAGTTTTGAACCGAGGCCGGATTGGGGAGAGGCGAAGTCCAGATAATCGATGGGTGTCGCCTCGATCACCTTGAGATCCCGGGCGGCATGCACATGGCGGCCCATGGCTTTCATGACCATACCCCAGCGTTCCACGGGCACACCGGCATCGACGACGATGATATACTTGGTGTACAAAAATTGCCGCAAAAATCCCCAGATTCCGGCCATGATGCGAAAAGCGTGACCGGGATACTGTTTGTGCAGACTCACCACCGCCACCCGATAAGAACATCCGTCCATGGGCAGATGGAAGGCCTCGATCTCCGGAAACTGCTTCTTGAGCAGGGGCACGAAGATGCGATTCAAGGCCAGGGCGAGGATGGCCGGTTCGTCCGGAGGGCGGCCGGTAAAGGTGCTCAAATAGATCGGTTGTCGGCGCATGGTGATTTTGTGCACGGTAAGGACCGGGAACCGCTCCACCTCGTTGTAATAGCCGGTATGATCGCCAAAAGGGCCTTCCGGGGCACGGTCCATGAGATCCACCTGCCCTTCCAGGACAATTTCCGCCCGGGCCGGCACCGGCAAGGGGAGAGAGAGGGCAGAGGCCACTTCGACGGCCTTTTCGCGCAGCAGGCCAGCGAAGGCATATTCCGACAGGGTTTCCGGAACAGGGGTCACGGCGGCCAGGATGGTTGCCGGATCGCAACCAATGGCCACGGCCACCGGCAAAATCCGGCCATGTTCCCGGGCATGTTGGGCACCTCCCCGGTGGCGCAGCCAGCGCATGATCACGCGATTGCGTCCGATCACCTGCAATCGATACACCCCGATGTTCACCGGCCCACCTCGCGGTCCCTGGGTGATGACCAGGGGCCAGGTGATCAGGGGTCCGGCGTCGTCGGGCCAGCAGGTCTGGACCGGCAGGCGGGAGAGATCGACATCCGGACCGCTCCATACCACCTCCTGGCAGGGGGGATTTCTGACCCAGCGCATGCGCATGTGGCGCACCTGGGAGACGCGGCGCAGAAGATTCCATGCTTCCCGCAATCCCTGGGGCGGATCGGGCGAGCGCAGGGTGGCCAGAAAACTCCCCAGCTCCTCCAGTTCCTCCACCCGCCGCCCGATGGCCAGACCGATCCGTCGTTGTGTACCCAACAAATTGGCCAGCACCGGCAGTTCCGAGCCGCGTACCTGCGTAAACAGGACAGCTGGTCCTCCCGTGGCCAACAGACGGCGCGATATCTCCGTCATTTCCAGTCGAGGATCCACCGGAAGGTCCACCCGGACCAATTCGCCGCAAGATTCCAGAAACTGCATGAAGGCCCGCAGGTCGGCGAAGGCCCGTGGACCCGTTTTCTGACGATCAACGTGCGACATGATGATTTTTTTCCACGGCCTGCAATGGGCGATGATCCCTTCTCCAAAACCAAAATGCTCTCCCCTGTGGGGAAACGCGACCGGATAATGGTACACTGGGTCAGGTGCCCATGTTGAGTGGGAATCGTGCAGGGCGATCGCATTTAAACCGCGTTTGCGCAAGAAAAGCGTTGACATGAAAGATTTTACTGGGGCTTTGTCCCGGACCCTGCTGGGGTTTTGCCCCAGATCCTGCCGGGGTTCCGTCCTGGATCCGTTCGGTCGCCAGCCCCCTGGATCCCGTTGAATGGCCAAAACGATGATCGAGGCCAGCAGCTTCGTGCGTGAAATGGAGAAGATCGATGGCAAAGGTGTGGTTCGTAGGTGCCGGTCCGGGGGATCCCGACCTGATTACTGTACGGGGTCGTTCCCTGTTGGCGCGTGCCGGGGCGGTACTCTATGCTGGTTCCCTGGTCAGTTCTGACCATTTGCAGTATTTGCGGGAGGGGTGCAGTGTGGCTGATTCCAGCAGCATGACTCTGGAAGAGATGGTCTCCTGGCTCATGGAGCAGGCTGGTCGTCACGGCGAGACGGTTCGTTTGCAAACCGGGGATCCGGGTCTTTACGGCGCTTTGGCTGAAACGGCCGGACCTCTTTTGGCTGCCGGGATCGAGGTGGGGGTGATACCGGGTGTCTCTTCGGCCATGGCTGCCGCTGCTGCCGCCGTGGAGACCCTTACCCTGCCCGAGATCACCCAAACCGTCATTTTCACTCGCGTTGCCGGACGGACGCCCATGCCATCGGGGGAGCGACTGCGGGATCTGGCCCGGCATCGGTGTACCTTGTGTTTGTTTCTTTCCGCCACCTTGCTGGAGACGGTGACGGCCGAATTACTCGCTGCCGGTTGGCCGGGGAGTGCCCCGATCCTGGTGGTTCACAAGGTCAGCTGGCCGGGTGAGGAGCGTGTCATGCGCACCACGGTGGTTGATCTTGTCGGGTGTTGTCGTGAGCGGGCCATTCAGGGGCAGGCGATGATCATTGCCAGTCCGGCTTTGACGGCTATTCGATCGGAGCGACCGAAGATTGTTCGGTCGCGACTGTATGATCCGGTTTTTTCGCATGGTTTTCGTGACAGAAAGACAAATTAGGTCGCATTTGGAAAATTTGGGGCGAAGCCCCAAAAAATTATTGAAAGGGGTTGGGGGATCCAAGGGGGAGGCTCCGCCTGCCCCCTTGGTGGGG
>JADGCJ010000261.1 GCA_015229045.1 Magnetococcales bacterium | reverse complement strand
CACCCTCAGCCTTTTTCAATAATTCCTCCCGTTCGGGCAGGGCAGGAAGGAAGGATTCTTCGCCTTTGCTTTGTTGATTCCACGGTTCGGCTGGCAACAAGGCGAAAGCCTCGTCCATCAGGCCCCGACTCAGCGGTCCAGCCATGCGGTGGGCTTCGGTAAGATGTGGTGCCGACTGGCGATACCAATGGACCATTTGCAGTCCGGAAACGGCTCCCCTTCGCCCAAGCATGGCCAAATCTCCCAGCAACTGCTGCGCCTCGGGGAAATTTTCCATAGCGGCATCCAACAGCATTGCCTGTGCGGAAGATTCTCGGCAGGGAACCTCTCCCTTGTAACAGGAGTTGGCGAAGGAAACCTTTATCGCCATCACATCCTGTCGGTCTGTAATGCGCCCCCACCAATGGCGAGCCTGCCGCAGCTCTTCCGCAGGATCCTCCCGACCGGAAACCAAGCTCAACAACCCCATGGCCAGAAGCCCTGAACGTCCTAGATCATCGCCAAGGCGTGATAACCAATATCTAGCCTTCTCTTGATTTGCTGCATCCCAAATCAACGGCGGTCGAGCATAAATTATTGCAAGTAAACTTACTGCGAGATTGTTCTTCTCTGTCAGAGGTAATAGCAACTCAATGGCGTGCTGAGGATCCTCCGGAAGCCCGTTTGTCCCTTCCGCATACCAGGTAGCCAAGGTGAGTTTGGCCCATTCGCTGTTGGATCCTTTGCCCTGGGCCAATGCCTCCATTTCCTGGACAGAAAAGGAGGGGTCTCTCTCTCCAAAATCTCCCGAGCTGAGATAGTAGGCTAGATCGAATCGGGATTGCTCGTTTCCTTGCATGGCCGATTTTCGATACCAATACAAAGCCTCCTGGGAGTTTCTGGGCACTAATTCTCCGGACAGAAGAATACTCCCCAGCAAGCCCTGACTTGCAGAACTGCCCGCTATAGCGGACTGTCGAATCCATTTAAGGTAGAGTTGGTCATCCTTTGGTAGAACATCACCTTTTCGGTAGGCCGCTCCTAAATAATACATTGCATCCGCATGTCCCTTTTCCGCGGCACTTTGAAAATACTTTATTCCCTTTGCAGGATCAGTCCTAACCCGGATTCCCTTTGTAAGAATAAGCCCGTACACATATTCAGCCTCCGTCACACCTGCATTAGCCAAATCCTCAAGAAGGCTGAGACCTTTTTGTTGCACTAAATCCTCTTGGGATCGAAACAAGCGCAAAGCTTCATCCAGAGTGTGGTCTGACGCTCCGATAAATAAAAAGGAGAAAACAACCAATAATAATTTCAACATTTTGCACTCCAGTGTGCTGGCATGGCTCGCTCTGAAATTACTGTACGACTTGACCCAAACGACGCTCGGGGCCATTGTGTCTCAGTCAGTTACCCATGCGTTAGCATGGGATATTTCGGGCACGGGATATTTTTATTACAATATCCCGTGCCTTGCGGCTCATTTTAACGTTGCCTGCGTCTTCTATTTGGAATCAGATTCATTCTCACCTTTCGGTGTCGTAGCGGGTTCAAGTTTTCTTCTGTTGTCATTCCTGATCTCTTCTCCGGCTTGCTCACTGGGTTCTATATCCTTCAATGCGTCCATCATCGGCTCAAATTGAGCGCTATCTTTTTTGAACCGATTTTCTCTTAGACCTTTGTGAAGTTCTTGATTTGGAGCAGACTGCACTGGAATGGTAAGCGGCTTTGTTTTAGCCATATTCCCTGCAAGTACGATCTCCCTGTTATTACCCCCTATGCCAGATCCGGCACCACCCTCAGCATAGCTCATGGCGTAGTTTGGTCCCAAGCCGGTCCCGGTGGTTGCCAAAGGCCCCCACCCCCGCATCTCCCGTCCCAATTTGGCGGCGAAGCCGTTGTCGCCGAAGAGGAAGCTTTCGCGGGTTTCGGGTTCCAGGAAGTCGTAATCCCCAAGGGGATTCTCCCGCCTCACCTGGGCCAGCGCCAGGCGCTTCAGGGCCCGGTCGAAATGGGGATCCGACAGCAGATCGTCCATCGAGCCGGGATCATCCTCCCCGCCGAACCAGCCGTCCTCTTCCCAGACCGGTTTCGGGTAGCCCGTCGGTCTTCTGGGGCGCGGCAGTCCGGTCTCGGGTTTCTCGTCCATCACCACATCCTCCGGCGGCATCCCGCCCGGATGATCCCAGATGGCATCCCCGTGTTGCCGCTGATGCTCGTGGGAATCGAAGGTCGCCTGCACCTCCGCCGCAGGGTCCATCTCCGACCACCCTCTCTCCTTCCAAATCGTCTCGGCGCGACGGCTCAATCCCTCAACCGGGGCGGATGTGGATTCGATTGCCTGTGACGTTCAATCTTTTTTCTTTAAGAAAGTAAAAAAGAGAGTGTTCTGTCCGTTGACTTTCATAACGATACGGGACTTTGAATGGTGCGGAGAGACCGTATCGGCAGCAAACGGATAAGTCCCTGGGCGCTGCCCTGGACCCGTCGGGGGGATAATCCCCCCGAACCCCCGTATTTATCGACGCATACACGATCCGGATTTTCAGGGAATCTTTTCCAGCCGCTTTTTGGCCGGTTCGGATCCGGAGTCGGCTAGGGCGGTCAGCAAGGAGCGGGCTTCGTTTACCGCTTCGGGGCTCTCGGACTGATAACTCAATAAATGGTTGGCCAACCGGTAACGCCCATAAGTGGAACCCGTGGCCGCTGCCTTCCGCAACCAGCCCAAAGCCGCCGGGGCATCGCTCGGTTCCAACTCCATGGCCAGCAGGATCTGCCCGCCAACGTGTCCTGCCTCCGCTGCCCGAGACAGCCATCCTTTGGAGGACTCGGTCACCTCGCCCTCCGGTGTCAGGTCCAAAATAGCCAACTGCACCATGGCCAACCCATCTCCACCCTCGGCCTTTTTCATTAACTCCTCCCGTTCGGGAAGGGCCGGAAGGGTTTGGGACTCCTCTTTATCCTCTTTAAGCGGCCAGGCGGGCAGCAATGCGAACGCCTCGTCCATCTGCCCTTGTCCCAATCTCTCGGCCATCTGGCGGGTTCTGGCTAAATGGGGAGCAGCCTGACGGTACCAGTGGATGGCCTGAAGGCCGGAAACCGTTTCAGGATATCCCAGCAAGACCAGATCACCCAGCAATCGTTGAGCGTTAGGATTCTTTTCCCGTGCTTCTTCTAACAACAAGGTGTTGGCAATCCAAAGCGGACA
>JADGCJ010000260.1 GCA_015229045.1 Magnetococcales bacterium | reverse complement strand
TGGGGCGAAGCCCCAATAAAATCTTTCATGTCAATATTTTTTCGATCACAAAAAAACCACGTATCCCGAAGCAGACGCGGTTCAGGACGTTTGAAAGACCGGGATGGCCTCTCGATTCCCCAACCTTGAACCGTTCAATTGACCAACTTCAAGAGGGTCCGTTTCTCCTCTTCCGAGATCATTTTGGGTGTGAAACGAGTCGAGCGATTGCGTCCGGTGCTTTTGGATTGATAGAGGGCCATATCGGCAAATTTGAGGACATCCCAAAAATTTTCAGAATCCTTGGGGAATACCCCAACGCCAATGCTGATGGTCTTGCGGATGGCTGGACCGTTGTTGATGCTGAACTCGTGGGCAGAGACGCTGTGCAACACCTTTTCGGCGATGCGTTCGGCCTCTTCGGGATCGATGTCGACCAGCAACACCAGAAACTCCTCGCCGCCGAAGCGAATGACCAGATCGGCCGCCCGGACATTGTCCCTGATCAATCGGGCCAACAGCTTGAGCAGGGTATCGCCTGCATTGTGGCCGAAGGTGTCATTGACCTGTTTGAAATAATCCAGGTCGCACATGAGCAGGCCAACATTTTTGCCGCGTCGTCTGGCCCCGAAGCAGACATTATCGGCGCACTCCTGCAAAAAGCGGCGATTGTGCAACCCGGTCAGAGGATCACGCAGAGCCGATTCGCGCAGGGTCTGCATCAGGCGTTTGGCCTCGATCACCGGCAAGGCCTCTTTGATGTACTGTTCGGCCTTGTACAGGTTGTCCGAACGGATTCGGCGAATCTCTGCATCCTCTTCCCGTGGCATGACAAACTGCACCACACCCACCGTTCCACCTCCGATGGACATGGGCAGGCAGACGTGATCATGGGTCTCCGATGTCAGAAACTGGCGACAAATCCGGGGGAAATCGATCGATGCCACACCATGGCCCGTCTTGTTGGCTTTGCACAGGTCGCAGTTGTGCATGACTTCCGGATCGCAGGGTGTTTTGTCACCTTTCAGCTTCGGGGGATAGACCACTCTCATCGTGTGTTCGATCACGTCCACTTCGTAGATCACACACTCCGACAGCTCCTGGATGGCATTGAAGGTCTCCCAGAGCCGGGCGTAGACATCCTCCAGGGTATCGTCCTCCTCGATCACCTTTTTAAAGTGGGTCAGGCTGGCGATGGACTCCATCAGGGCGTTGAATTCGCTGGAAAGGGTGCCGATTTCGTCGATGGAGGTGATGGAGATGCGCTTGTGCAGATCGACGTTGCCCTGCCCGCTGGCAATATCCTTGAGACCCGAGATCACCTTGCTCAACCGCCGCGTGATACCCCGCCCGACGATGTAGGCCAAAAGCAGCGTGACCACGGCAAAAAGGAGCGCACCACCCACGGAGATGATACGCAGCTCCTTGATTTCAGCCCTTACATCATCCAGGTAGATACCGCTGCCAATCACCCAGCCCCAGGGAACGAAAGCCTTGACGAAGGAGATCTTGGGTACGGGCTCCTTCTCTCCCGGCTTGGGCCAGTGATAATCCACATACCCCTGCCCCTTGTTGGTCGTTACCTTGACAAATTCGATAAAAAGCTTCTTTCCCGTCGGATCGGCATAATCGGCCAGCGGCTGGCCATCCAGTTCAGGAAAATTGGGGTGCATCACCATGTAGGGGCGGTTGTCATTGATCCAAAAATACTCTTTTTCGCGATAGCGGATCTGCTTGATGGCGGCTATGGCCATCTGCTTGGCCTTTTCCTCCTCAAGCGTTCCCTTTCTGGCTTCGCCGTAAAAAAAGTTGGCCACCCCATAAACCACTTCGACCACATGCCGGATCCCGGCCTTTTTCTCCAGGATGATTTTTTCCTGAATGTTGGGAATGAAATAAAAAAAAGCCACAGCCAACATGACAGAGACGCTGAGAAAGGAGATAAAAAGAATCTTCGGGAGAATGGTCCATTGGGAAAAACGCATCCAGCGCATGGCTCCTCATTCCTGAATTGATCAAGGTGTGAACGCGTTGGCCCCGTCGCAAAAATCCAAATATGGGATGGGAAGAGTCGCTCTCAGTATCGGCTATGCAACGAAGAATGTCACGAAAAAGTTGGCATGGCTGCACATAATCAGGCGGATCGATGGCAGGCAGATCCATGGTCCGTTTGTCGCGCACTTGGCCTTGACTCGTTGGCAAAGGAGAGTATTCTATAAATCCTACTATTTTAGTAAGGATTGACCAGCGAAAGGAGAACATCATGTCGGACAAGCAACCCGGCCGGATGCAACATGCAGCCCGGAATGGTGATCAGGAGGCTCTTTTGCCGGGGGTACGCAACGTCATCGCCGTTGCTTCAGGCAAGGGGGGCGTTGGCAAGTCCACCACGGCGGTCAATCTTGCGCTGGCCCTGCATCAAGGAGGTGCCACGGTGGGCATTCTCGATGCCGACGTCTATGGACCCAGTTTGCCACGCATGCTCAATGTGCCACGCATGCCCAACAACAACGAAGGGGGAGAGAACGGCATCCTGCCTGTGGATGTCTTTGGCATCAAGGCCATCTCCATGGGGTTTTTTGTCCCCGAAGACGCCCCCATGGTTTGGCGCGGTCCCATGGTGGGCATGGCTGTCGAACAGCTCCTGCGGGATGTCGATTGGGGGATTTTGGACTATCTGATCGTCGATCTTCCTCCCGGAACGGGGGATGCCCAGCTCACCTTGACGCAAAAGGTGCCTCTCACGGGTGTGGTGATCGTCTCCACGCCGCAGGATGTGGCCCTCGCTGACGTCAAAAAAGGAATCAACATGTTTCGCAAGGTGGATGTGCCTGTTCTGGGCATCATTGAGAACATGTCTTACTACATCTGTTCCCATTGTGGTCATCGGGCCGAAATTTTTTCGCATGGGGGTGCCCGTCGGCAGGCGGAGGCGGAGGGGATGACCTTCCTGGGTGAGATCCCTCTGGATCAGGTCATTCGTGAGGATGCCGATTCAGGTCATCCCATCGTTGTGGCTCATCCGGATGCGCCGCAGAGTGTTGTCTATCGGCAGATTGCCGCTGCCCTGGTAGAGCGTGTCGACGCAATCAATCACGATGCAGCCGATGCCCCGCGTATTGTCGTGGAGTGATGCCGGGCAAAAAAAATCGTGACCATCCGGCATTTGGCAACGGATCGGGGTCCAGGGGGCTGGCGACCGGACAGGTCCAGGACAGAGTCCTGGTGGGG
>JADGCJ010000025.1 GCA_015229045.1 Magnetococcales bacterium | reverse complement strand
CGCCCCAAACCCCGCAAGGGCTCTGCCCTTGACCCGCCAGGGAGCCAGCCCCCTGAACCCCGTTTTCAACAAAACCTTGCCCGCAGAAAAACCTTGCCCGCAGATTGTCCCACCACGATTGCCTCCCATACATCGAGTTTGTTTTCCATGTCGTAGGGGAGGTTGATCACCAGCAGACCGCTGCCGTACATGCGCTCTGTCCGGGTCGGGTCGTGCAGTTGAAGTTCACGCCGGACCAGCTTGGGGAGATTGGCCGTCTCCAGAGTGTGGCAGAGGGGCAGATGGGGATTGCCTTTGAGCAGGGGATACCAGAGCATGATGACCGCCTCTGGACATTGGCGCACCATGCGCAGGACAGATTTTCCGACTTGAGCGAATTCAGTTTTTATTTCGTAACTGGGATCGACGAGGATCAGGCAGCGACGCGGTACGGGTGGGAGGATGGCCGGTACCCCCTCATGACCATCACGATGATGGAGAGAGACATTCTTGCCGCGCATCTGCCGTTTGAGTTGGGAATATGTCCCGGGGTGGAGTTCCATCAAATGCAGATGATCCGTGGGGCGCAGGAGCAGCTGTGCAATACGCGGAGAACCCGGATAACAGGAGGGACCAAACTGCGCTCGCGTCGCCTCGATCACGATACGATAGGGGTGATCGGGTGGGGGCAGGTTGGCGGCGAGCAGACGCACAATGCCCTGTTGTGCCTCGCCGGTTTTTTTCGCCTCCGCCGATTCCAGATCATAATAGCCCTGACCGGCATGCGTCTCCATGTAGCTGAGTGGTTTGTCCTTGGCCACCATTTTGGCCAGAATGAGGGCCAGGGTGCCATGTTTGTGCAGATCCGCCGGACCACCGGCATGATAGATGTGCTGATAGGAGAGCATGGACGTGAAATGGGATCCTCGGGTTGTGTGAAAAGAGAAATCGTCACTGCCCAGGTACCCTCTCAAGAAAAGCCTGGACATGAAAGCCTTTGTCAGGGCTTCGCCCCGAACCCCACCAGGACTCTGTCCTGGACCTGTCCGGTCGCCAGTCCCCTGGACCCCGATTCGTTGCCAGGTGCTGAATGGTTACGAGAAATTTTGGGTGCAATCAGGCCCCGGGTGACGCAGTTATGAGGCCATCCGTCCGAAAAGTCAAAATCCTGAAAGGATGACTTTTCCGGATCGTTCCCTTATGACATCATGGAAAGATATGTGGCTGTACGCAAAAACAGAGTCAGGAACAAATCACAGGAACAAATCAGAGGAAGAAACGGGCAAGATGATGGGGATATCCGACACAACATGGCTTTTCCCATGATCGATGATCGCGATTTTGAACGTATTCACCTGTTCCGGGGTGTGCGGCGGGAGGAGATCGAGGCCGTTTTACAGGCAGCGGCAGTCGAGACCTATGAGCCGGGCAAGATTCTTTTGCGTCCCGGGCAGGCCAACGATCGCCTGTACATCGTGTTGTCCGGAACCCTGTCGGTCCACCTTGAGAGTCTGAGCCGACCCGCCGTGCGCACCATGTATCCCGGCGACTCGGTCGGGGAGTTGTCGCTGCTGGATCACTCTTTCTCCACGGCATTCGTGATGGTGCAGGCGTCGGCCCGCGTTTGGGTGCTTGGGGGAGACAATTTGTGGCGCCTCATCGAACAGAACGGGCACATTGCCAGAAACTTGTTGAACGTTCTCGTTCAATGGATCAAGTCCAACACCCGCATGATGGTGGAACGGGAGCGTCGCCTGGAGAAGAGCGAAGGACGTTTGCGCGCCATTCTGGATGGCACGATCAATGGCATACTGGTTTTCAACGACCGGGGGTTCGTCGAATCGATCAACCCGGCGGCGGAGCGCATGTTGGGGGAGTCCGGTTCGACGATGGTGGGGCACCCTTTGACTGAACTGGCGATCCGTTTTCCCGGTTCTGCAGGCAACGAGCCGCCCTCCTGGCTGACCGGACAGGGTCCGTCCTTGCCGGAAGGGGGATTGGAAACCACCGTCAAGCGTCGCGATGGCACAGAGCTGGCCGCCGAGGTTTTCCTCAGCGAAGTCAGGCACGAAGAGGGGCGTTTGTTTGTTTGCATCATCAACGACGTCTCCGAACGTCGGGAGGCGGCGGCGCGCATGCAGCGTTTCAGCCGGGCCGCCGAGCGGTTCGTGCCACACCGCTTTTTGCAGTTGCTGGGTCGCACCAGTCTGGAAGAGACCATCCTGGGTGACAATGCCAAGCAGAAAATGAGTGTCCTGTTCAGCGATATTCGTGATTTTACATCGTTTTCCGAGGATCTTCCCCCCGAGCAGGTGTTTCGCTTCCTCAATGGCTATCTGGCCCGGCTGGAGCCCTTTGTCCAACGGCACAACGGGGTGATCGACAAGTATATTGGCGATGCCATCATGGCGTTGTTTCCCAACTCCCCCGAGGATGCCGTGCGTGCCGCCATTGCCATGCTCGAACGTCTGCAAGCCTACAACGCGGAGCGGGTCACCTATGGCTGGCAATCCATCCATGCCGGATTTGGCATCAATACCGGGCCGCTCATGATTGGCACTATCGGTGGCGCGGAGCGTATCGACAACACCGTGGTCGGCGATGTGGTCAATCTGGCGTCGCGGGTGGAGGGGTTGACCAAGACCTACCATACGCCGTTGCTTATCACCCATCACTCGCTGTTCGCCATGGGGGATGACCACCCGTTTCTTGTCCGCTTTATCGATCGGGTGGCCCCCAAGGGCAAGTTGCAGCCGGTCATGGTCCACGAAATTTTCAACGCCGATCCCGAACCCCTGCGAGCCGCCAAACAGGCCACACTCTCTCTGTTTCGGGATGCCGTGTCGCTCTTTCATCTCAACCATCTGGAACCCTGCGTCCAACTGCTGGAGTGTTGCCAGGAGGTGACCATGGATGACCCGGTGGTGAGCATCTACCTGGAGAGGGCGCGGCGCATTGCCATGGATCGTCGCCGCCCGAGATCGACAGAAACTCCCCCCATGATCTGGCAGGAGGAGATGAGTACCGGCCTGCCGATCCTCGACCATGCCCTGCGGGAGATGTTTCTGGTGGCGGGACGCTTTCTGGAGGGAGTGGCGGCGATCCGGGTGCCGGAGGTGCTTTACCCCTTCTATGCCTATTGCAGCGAATACCTTCCCGCCCACCTTGCAGAGGAGGAGTCGGCCATGGTGCGCCACGGCTATCCGCACTATCAGACGCACAAGGATGCGCACGACCGTCTGCGCGACGATCTCGATCATCTGCGCCGGGAGTTCACCCGCCACAGCGACAGCGAAAACTATCTTGGTTTTCGCCTGCACGGCGTCTTCATGGGGTGGGCAGGGCACCATGTGCAGAAGGATGATATGGCTTTTGCGCGCTTTTTGCGGGGGGAGGAAACTTTGTCCAGGGGTCTCTGAGGAGGCGAGATAACAACCGAAGATAACTTGATATTTCGTAACTATTCAGCATCCGGCAACGAATCGGGGTCCAGGGGGCTGGCGACCGGACAGGTCCAGGACAGAGTCCTGGTGGGGTTCGGGGCGAAGCCCTGACAAAGGCTTTCATGTCCAGGCCTTTCTTGAGGGGGTACTGAATAGTTACGATATTTCCAGAAAAGAGTTGCGCTGACCCTTTTCGCTCGTGCGCTCATACCAAGTATGATAGAGTATGACGGTGGGGGGTGGAGTGTCTTTTGAGGAGGAAGTCAGGCATGGAACGTATGACCATCACTTTGCCGACCGACATGGCCGCCGTCATCAAAAGTGCGGTCGAAGGTGGCGACTATGCCTCAACAAGCGAGGTCGTGCGTGCGGCACTGCGTGACTGGAAAATGAAACGCACCTTGCAGCTTCACGAACTCGCTGCACTCAAGGTTGACATTGAACTGGGGTTGGCCGATGTGGCGGCGGGTCGTGTGAAGGAGTTCGACATGGCGCGCATCATCGAGCGAGGGAGGGAACTATTGGCCCGCTCGTCCTCTGTCTAACCGACACGGCGGAAGCCGATCTTGCCGATTCTTTTCAAAAAAGCCTGGCAATCATCCGAGCACACATCTATACTTAGAGCCTCGGTACGCGGGTCGGCCGGGTCGTGTTGCCACCGGGGGGAAGCAGGATGATCGATGAAAAAGCAGCAAAAAACCGGGTGACGTGCGGTTGGCATAAATTCTCTTCTCTTCTCTTCTCTTCTCTTCTCTCTGGGCACTCTGACCGGATGCAGTGATGGCGGTCGGTCGGTCTCGACCACTGTCACGGGCTATGTCATCGATGGCCCGGTAGTCGGTGGCGCCGTCCAGGTTGTCGACGGTACCGGCAAGGTGGTTGCCGAGGCCACGACCGGATCACGTGCCGACTATGCGTTGGCCATTCCGGCTGGGGCTGTGTTTCCCTTGCGTGTCAAGACAACCGGGGGTATCGACCAGGTCACAGGGGAAAAACCGACCGATATGGAGTCACTGGTGGTTGATGCCAGGACTGTGACCGCCAATGTGACTCCTTTGACGACCATCATCACCGCTGCTGCCTTGACGGCTTCCGGAGGTACTCTGGAGAACATCAGTGCGGCAACGATCGCCTCGGTTACCCAGACGACGGTGGGCAGACTCGGCTTTGGCGTCGATACCGGGAGTGTCGCCTTCGACCCGATTGCCACCCCCTTGACCACGACCAATATCGCTTCGGTGACCCGCTCGGCGGAGGCGGTGGCCGAGACGGTGCGCCGGGCAGTCGGGACTGATCCTGCCCAAAGGCAAGCGGCCATGGCCATTATCGGTAACAATATCGCTGGTGGTCAGGCGGGTGGCAACAATGGTCAAAACACCACCCAGGGGACAACTCTCACCGCGACGCAGATCCTGGCAGCGGTGACCCTGCAAACCGCCATTGTGGCGACAGAAGTGATCGGCAACACCATGACTCTCACCAAGGCCGATGGCACACAAATGGCGGTGGGGGATGTCAACAAAAAGCTTGGCGACGCCGTGACCATTCTGCAGCCTGAGGTCAACTCTACGGATGCCATGGCCTCCATTGCCAGTCTGACTGTGTCGACGGCGCAAAAGTCCCAGGCGGTCACCGCCATCGATTCGGCCATCGCCCTGGTTGGCAGCAGCAGTGCCTTGAGTGCGCTGAAAAATGTCGCGCAAAATTTGGTTGCCGGTCAGGCCGGTCAGGTGCAAGGCAGCGCTTCGGTGGCGAGCGGGGCCAAGGATGCCGTTACCAGCGCGCAGAGTGATGTCGCCAGCGGCAAGATTTCCGAAACGCAGATTGCGATGGCCACCGCCGCAACCATCAACGTGAATGGATCCGTTTCCCCGGCTACCGGCACAGCGGCTACAGGGTCAAGCTCAGCGACGACGGGCACGACGGCCAATAGTGGAGCCGCTTCTTTGCTCACGGGGGCAGGTGCAACGACCACAAGTACAGAAGTCACAGGGTCAAGCTCAGCGACGACGGGCACGACGGCCAATAGTGGAGCCGCTTCTTTGCTCACGGGGGCAGGTGCAACGACCACAAGTACAGAAGTCACAGGGTCAAGCTCAGCGACGACGGGCATGGCGGCCAATAGCGGAGCCGCTTCTTTGCTCACGGGGGCAGGTGCAACGACCACGGGTACGACGACCACGGGGTCGGGATCGACGACTGTGGGTACGACGACCACGGGGTCGGGATCGACGACTGTGGGCACGGCGACCACGGGGTCGGGATCGACGACCGCCAGCACGGCGACCACGGGGTCGGGATCGACGACCGCCAGCACGGCGACCACGGGGTCGGGATCGACGACCGCCAGCACGACGACCACGGGGTCGGGATCGACGACTGTGGGCACGACGGCCACCGGATCGAGTCCGACGACCGCCGACACGACAACCACCGGCACGACGACCACCGGATCGAGTTCGGCGACCACCGGCACGACGGCCACCGGATCGAGTTCGACGACCGCCAGCACGACGGCCACCGGATCGAGTTCGACGACCGCCAGCACGACAACCACCGGATCAAGTTCGACGACCACCAGTACGGCCAGTTCCGGCAGGGCTGGCACTTGGGATAACGCAAAGTGGGATAAGGATCGATGGGACTCTGCCAACAGGTCGCCGGTCGCTTCTGCTGGCACCCTGGGTGTCAACAAAAACACGGCAGCCACAGGAGTGCTTTCTGCCACCGATGTTGACAAGGACACCCTGACCTACGCTGTCTTTACCGATGGTGCCAAGGGAACGGTCACCATCACCGATGCAAAAACAGGGGCCTACTCCTACACGCCGACGGCCGGGGCCACGGGTGCGGACAGCTTTACTTTCAAGGTCAACGATGGCGTGGCGGATTCCAATGTGGCCGCCATCGCTGTGACCATCAACGGTCCGCCCACCCTTGCCTTCAGCGCTCCGAAAATAACGGCGACCAGCACGGCGACCCAGGCGACCATCACCGTCAGTTTAAGCTCTCCCAGCAGCAGCGCGGTTACGGTCCAGTACGGCACGAACGACGGCTCTGCCGTGGTGGGTCGGGATTACACCTACACCACTGGCACCCTGACCATTCCGGCGGGAGCCACGAGTGGCACCTTCACCGTGCCGATCCTCGGTGGCAATGTGGACAAGCCGCCCCGCTCCTTCGCGGTCACCTTTTTTTCCCCCACCGGGGGGGATCTTGCCGACACCAAAACTACCGTTAACGTAACCTATGACAACCCCGGCGGGATTGGGGTTTGGGACTATGCCAAGTGGGGTGGTGGCGACTCGTATGGTCCGTGATCATCAGGCAATCGAAGCGATTTCAAACCATTGAGACATTGGGGGAACATCATGCCGCGTTTCGCGAAAATCCTGACCCTGGCTTCTGCAATCTCCCTGATGGGTGGCGTCGCCTTGGCTGATTCCATCACCAAACCCAACACATTTTCGGCTGGAGATACGATTAAATCTGCCGATGTGAACGCGAATTTTGATACGGTTTATGGGCAGGTGAACAGGATTGGAGGTATCATAAATACCGATGCTGCCAATAAGAGGATTGGAATAAACATCTCAAGCCCTCAGGCAGCTCTCCAAGTTATGTCGGACGCGTCTTTGCCTAGTTTTACTGTTCCGGATCATGGTGGAATTGGTTCTGCTACAAGACATAGGATATTGATGGCAACAGGAGAACCCGGGCTTATGCTGTCATCGGATCTGCAATCAGGGCTTACCCGAACTGGTACCGAGACGTCACTGTTGGGGCTGCAAATTGGGGCGACGTTTCCGAAACAACCGTCCGGTCAGCAACCGCGGGGGACATACAATCAGTTATACTTTGGAGGAAATCCTTTTGTTATTGTGTATGCAGCTCCAGCTACGGATTCCAGTAACGACACCTTCCCACTTGAGCGATTCAGGATTGATACAAGTGGCAATGTTGGAATTGGTATCACCCCGTCTTACCCGCTTCATATGGCCAGCGGAGCTTATGTTACCACCGGCGGCGTCTGGACCAACGCCTCCAGCCGTGATTTCAAGGAAAACATCGCTGACCTCTCTGGTGCCGATGCCCAGGCCACTCTTGCAAAGTTAACCCCGGTCACCTACGCCTACAAAAAAGACCCGGCAGAGAAGCATGTCGGATTTATCGCGGAAGATGTGCCGGATCTGCTGGCCACCCAAGATCGCAAAGGGGTCTCGGCCATGGATGTGGTGGCCGTGGTCACCAAAGTGGTGCAAGAGCAACAGGAGACGATCCAAAAACAAGGGCAGGAGATTCAGGAGTTGCGGGCCGCGTTGCAAAAGACTCTGGCCGGAATCGCCTCGCTCAAGCAGGATGTCAGCCATTTGCAGTCAGGGCAGCGAGAGGCTGTTTTGCGGCCCGTTGCGTACTGATTGGTTGTTGGTAAGCCTGGAAATCAAGCCGTGGTCAACGAGGGGCTGGTAGTAGGGGTTTTGGAGCCTTGCGGACGGAGCATATAGGGTGGGAGAATCCCCGTCTCTGCTTGATGATTTCAGGGTTTGGGTACAGGGAGAGTTTGGCATGAGTCATCTGCAACGCATTACGGTCAATCCGGCCCAGTGTGGTGGCAGGCCATGCATTCGTGGTCTGCGCGTCCGGGTCAAGGATATCCTGGAGATGCTGGCAGCAGGCATGTCCTGGAAGGATATCACCGAGGATTATCCCTACCTCGAACCGGACGACATCTCTGCCGCTCTCGAATACGCCGCTCTCCAGGCTGATCATCCTGTTTTGAGGGTGGCTTGATTTGCGTTACCTCGTTGATACCCAACTCCCTCCTGCCTTGGCGCGATTTCTTTCTGCGCCGCACTCCTCCCCCGATAACGTGTGCCATGAAAGCAGGGGGACTGGTCGCAGTCTGTGGACTTTATGCAGAATCCTGGGCTGCTGTTCCCGGCAAATGGCCCTGTGCGGAAGGGTGACCGTGCCGATCTGAGGTCACTGTCAGTTTCAGGCCAACTGCTTTCAGCACAGCTGTCAGGGTGCGCAGGGTTGGGTTACCTTTTGGGGATAAAGCCCGGTAGAGGCTTTCCCTTTGGATGCCAGCACGCTCCGCGACCATGGGCATTCCGTATGCGTCAGCCACATGTCGCAGAGCCAGCAACAGCACAGCAGGTTCCTCTTCGTCCTCCATGGCCGCTTGCAGATATTCCGCCGCCAGTTCGGGGTCGTTGCGCAACTCCCGCACCATGGCATCATCATGGGGTACACTCGTCCTATCCAGATTCTTCATTTTGCCCTCCGTTTGAAGTCCTCCAGACAGGTCACGGCTCGGATAATGTCTGCGTCCTGGGAACCTTTGTCTCCACAGCACAGCAACACCACCACCGTCTTGCCAACCATCCCGTAGTACACCCGGTAGCCTGGTCCATAGTTTACCCGCAATTCAAACACACCGTCCCGCAATGACTTGCAATCGCCAAAGTTTCCCACTGCGAGTCTCAGAATGCGGGCATTGATCCTTGCTTTGGCCCGCCTGTCCTTCAGGTGATCCAACCATTCGGTAACCAGTTCGCGGCCATCATCGGTACGGTATCGACGAATCGTGTTCATGATTGTGACATTTAAATCACAAATACCCTGCAACAAGCAAGTTTTGCATAGACAATTGATGGAGGGGGTCTGCATTGATCGCCCTCTTGCAGGCGATCTCCAGTACATTGACAACACTTCGGTCCGGCACCCGGGTGGGTTCACGCCAGACTGGCCAGCGCCGATCTGGAAACGTTGGATACATGGGTGGAAAATATTTTGGCTGCCGAGTGATTGGAGGAGATCCTCCCATCGAAGAGCAGGGCCTGGAGTTTTCCCGGACTACCTGTCTTCCCGGCACCAAAATTGCGGTTATGGTCTCCTGTCGTCGAACCGTGAAATGTGCCCGTCCTGGCACTCCGGGTTGACAGCACGGGCAAATCCGTTAGATTAGGCATCAGGGCAGGATTGGATTGGGTAAGCGGGGAACGCAACGGTATAGGGAATGGGCACATGACACATGCTGGATTGCCTGCAAAACAGGCTGGATTGCCTGAAAAACAGGGCTTGTACGATCCCCGTTTTGAACACGATGCCTGTGGCGTCGGGTTTGTGGCCGATATTCATGGCAGAAAGTCGCATCGCATTCTGGAAATGGCCCTGGAAGTGCTGGTCAATATGACCCATCGCGGAGCGGCCGGCGCCGATCCCCTTACCGGCGATGGTGCCGGCATCATGATCCAGATGCCCGACGATTTTTTGCGCCAGCGGAGTACGGAACTCGATTTTGCGCTTCCCCCCCTGGGTGAGTATGGCGTTGGGGTGTTCTTCCTGCCCAAGGAGCTGGAGCTGCGTCTCGCCTGCCTGCGCACCACGGAAAAAATTGTCCGCGAGGAGGGACAGGTCGTTCTCGGCTGGCGCGATGTGCCGATCAACTCGGTGGCCCGTATCGGTTATGTGGCCAAATCGGCGGAACCTGTCATTCGCCAGGTGTTTGTCGGCATGCGCGACCGCCCGGACGGCGCCGACGACAACTGGTTCGAGCGTCGGCTCTATGTCATCCGGCGGCGCATCGAAAACGCCGTCGTCGATTACGAGGATCCCGATCTGAAATCGTTCCACGTGGCGAGCATGTCCTCCCGGGTGCTGCTCTACAAGGGGATGTTTCTGGCCGACCAGGTGGCGGCCTACTACGAGGATCTGAACGCGCCCGAGATGGTCAGCGCCTTCGCCATGGTCCATCAGCGCTACTCGACGAACACCTTCCCCACCTGGGAGCTGGCCCACCCGTTTCGCATGATCGCCCACAATGGCGAGATCAACACCCTGCGCGGCAACATCAACTGGATGCGTGCCCGGGAGGCGGCGCTGTCGTCGCACCTGTTTGGCGACGACATCAAGAAACTCTTCCCCATCATTCCGGAAGGGATATCCGACTCGGCCTCCTTCGACCGGGCGGTGGAGTTTCTCGTCCTGTCGGGGCGCTCGGTGGAGCACGCCATCATGATGCTGATCCCGGAGGCGTGGGAAAATCATGCGCACATGGATCCGGACCGCCGGGCCTTCTACCAATACCACGACTCGATGATGGAACCCTGGGACGGGCCGGCAGCCGTGGCCTTTACCGACGGGCGGGTCATCGGTGCCACCCTGGATCGCAACGGTTTGCGTCCGGCACGTTATCAGGTGACGCGGAGCGGCTTGTGCATCATGGCCTCGGAGGCGGGGACCATCACCTTTCCGCCCGACGAGGAGATGATCAACTGGCGCCTGCAACCCGGACGCATGTTTGTCCTCGATCTGGAACAAAAACGTATCATCGATGACCAGGAGGTCAAGGCGCGGATCATCGGTCGTCAACCCTATCGGCAGTGGGTGGAGGAGAATCTGCTCTACCTCGACCGTCTGGCCGCCGGGCCGCTCCCGGGAGCCGATCCGGCCCCTCTGCGCCTGCGCCAGAAGGCCTTTGGCTATACCGAGGAGGATGTCAATCTGCTGCTGCTGCCCATGGTGGCGGAGGGGCAGGAGGTGATCGGCTCCATGGGGTCGGATACGGCCCTGCCTGTGTTGTCGGATCGCCCCATCTCCCTGTTCAACTATTTCAAGCAGCTGTTCGCCCAGGTGACCAACCCGGCCATCGATCCCATTCGGGAAGAGCTGGTGATGAGCCTCTTCATCCAGCTTGGACCCGTGGCCAACCTGCTGGTGGAGGGGCCTGAACATGTCCAGCGGTTGCAATTGAAGCAACCCATCCTGACCAACGAGGATTTGGCCAAGATTCGTGCCCTGGACCATCCAACCCTGAAAGCGGCCACTTTTCCGATCCTGTGGCCAGCCGCCGAGGGTCCGGATGGCATGGAACGCGCCCTGCGGCGTTTGCTGGGCACGGTTTCCGAGGCTGTTTCGAGCGGTTGCACCCTGGTGATTCTGAGCGACCGGGGGGTCAATCGGGAGATGGTGCCGATGCCGGTATTGCTGGCGGCAGCGGCGGTGCATCACCACCTGATCCGGGCCGGGGTGCGCAACCGGGCCAGCATTCTCGTCGAGACCGGCGAGGTGCGCGAAGTTCACCATTTTGCCCTGCTGCTGGGGTATGGCGTGGGGGCGATCAACCCATGGCTCGCCTTCGAGGTCATCGCCGACATGGGCGAGCAGGGGTTGCTCCCGGCCGGGATCAAACCGGACAAGGCCCGGGAGAATTTTGTCAAGGCGGTGGGCAAGGGGTTGCTCAAAATCTTCTCCAAGATGGGCATCTCCACCCTGCGCAGCTACTGTGGCGCACAGATCTTCGAGGCGGTCGGCATCAACCGCCAGGTGATCGAACGCCACTTCACCGGCACGGTCTCGCGGATCGAGGGGATCGGCCTGCCGGTCATCGCCCGGGAGGCGTTGGTGCGGCATCGTCAGGCGGTCGGCGACACCGTCGTCTACCTGGATGTCCTGCCCGTCGGTGGCGAGTACAAGTTTCGCCACGGTGGCGAACGTCACATGTGGAATCCGGAGACGATCACCCTGCTCCAACAGGCGACCCGCGACAACGATTACGGCATCTTCAAGAAGTTTTCGCGCCTGATCGATGAACAGGCCCAGGGGTTGTGCACCCTGCGTGGCATGTTCAAACTCAAAAAGGCCGGCAAACCGATTCCGTTGCACGAGGTGGAACCGGCAACCAGCATCGTCAAGCGTTTTGTCACGGGTGCCATGTCGTTTGGCTCCATCTCCAAGGAGGCACACGAAACCCTGGCCATCGCCATGAACCGGATCGGCGGCAAATCCAATACCGGCGAGGGGGGTGAGTCGGCGGAACGCTTCAAGCCGCGCCCGAATGGCGATTCTCCGCGCAGTGCCGTCAAGCAGGTGGCTTCGGCCCGTTTCGGGGTGAGCAGCCACTATCTGGCCAACTCCGACGAGATGCAAATCAAGGTGTGTCAGGGCGCCAAGCCTGGCGAGGGGGGACAGCTCCCCGGTTACAAGGTCAACGAGGTGATCGCCCGTACCCGCAACACCACCCCGGGGGTGACCCTCATCAGTCCGCCGCCCCACCACGATATCTACTCCATCGAGGATCTGGCCCAGCTCATCTTTGACCTGAGAAACGTCAATCCGAAGAGTCGGGTATCGGTCAAACTGGTGGCTGCCGTCGGGGTGGGCACCATCGCCGCCGGTGTCTCCAAGGCCCATGCCGACATGGTTCTCATCTCCGGTTTTGACGGCGGCACCGGGGCGAGTCCGTTGAGTTCCATCAAACATGCCGGGGTGCCCTGGGAGCTGGGACTGGCCGAGAGCCAGCAAACCCTGGTCTTGAACGATTTGCGCGGTCGGGTCCGCTTGCAGGTGGACGGACAGTTGCGCACCGGACGGGATGTGATCATCGGTGCCCTGCTTGGGGCGGAGGAGTTTGGTTTCGCCACCGCTCCCTTGATCGTCGAGGGGTGCATCATGATGCGCAAATGCCATCTGGGCACCTGCCCGGTCGGCATTGCCACCCAGGATGTGGAGCTGCGCAAAAAATTCTCCGGCAAGGTCCAGTATTTGGTCAATTATTTCTACTTCCTGGCCAACGAAGTGCGTGAACACATGGCGGAGATGGGTTTTCGCCACATGGATGACATGATCGGCCGCATGGATTGCGTCGAGGTCGATGACGCCATCGATCATTGGAAGAGCCAGGGGCTCGACTTTTCCAGGGTTCTCACCAAACCGGATGTACCGTCGCACATCGCCACCCGCTTTGAACAACCCCAGGATCACGGCCTGGACAAGCAACTGGATCATCAACTTCTGGTGCTGGCCCAGCGCGCCTTCCAGAATCGGGATCCGATTGAAATTCGCCTGCCCATCCGCAACACCGATCGCTCGGTCGGAGCGATGATGGGCGGGGAGATCTCCAAAAAGTTTGGCGAAGAGGGGCTGCCGGACAACACCATTCAATGTTTCTTCCGGGGCGTCGCCGGACAGAGCTTCGGTGCCTTTAACGTCAACGGGGTGTCGTTGCACCTTGAAGGGGCCAGCAACGATTATGTGGGCAAGGGGATGTCGGGTGGTCGCATTGCCATACACCCGCATGCCGGGGCCACCTTCGTTGCCGAAGAGAACATCATCGTTGGCAACACGGTTCTTTACGGTGCCACGGGGGGAGATGCCTATTTCCGAGGCATTGCCGGCGAGCGTTTTGCCGTGCGCAACTCCGGGGCGCGGGCGGTTGTCGAAGGGGTAGGGGATCACGGCTGCGAATACATGACCGGCGGTGTTGTCGTGGTTCTGGGACGGACGGGTCGCAATTTTGCCGCCGGCATGAGTGGTGGCGTGGCCTTTGTCCTGGATGTCGAGGGACGCTTCTCCTCCTTGTGCAACCAGGCCATGGTTGGTTTGGAGGCCGTGGAGGATCCCGAGGATATCAACACCCTGAACACCCTGATTCGCTATCACGTTGCCTACACCGGCAGTTCCGTGGGCAGACATATTCTGGACAATTGGCACGCCTCCCTGAAGCGTTTTGTCAAGGTGATCCCCTTGGAATACAAACGTGTCTTGCAGGAGATGGCGCGAAAAGCGGTGGGGGAGGTGGCCCATGGGTAAGATCACCGGCTTCATGGAGATTGAACGAGAAACACCCCGCATGCGCCCGATCGCCGAGCGTGTGCAGGACTGGCGCGATCTCTACCTCGAATTTCCCCGCGAACGTGTCCAGGAACAGGCCGCCCGCTGCATGGATTGTGGGGTACCCTTCTGCCATGAGGGGTGTACCCTGCACAACGTCATTCCCAGTTGGAATGATCTGGTCTACCGGGACCGTCTCCAGGATGCGGTGGACGTGTTGCACCGGACCAACAATTTTCCCGAGTTTACGGGTCGGGTGTGTCCCGCTCCCTGCGAGGCGGCCTGTGTGGTGGGCATCAACCGGGAGCCGGTGACGATCCGGGAGATTGAAAAATATATTGTGGAGGAGGGGTTCAAACAGGGCATGATCCAGCCGCGCATCCCTTCTGGCAAATCCGGCAAGCGCGTGGCGGTGGTGGGGTCGGGACCGGCGGGTCTGACGGTCAGCCAGCAACTGGCCCGGGCCGGGCATGATGTCACCCTGTTTGAGAAAAATGCCCAGGCGGGGGGGTTGCTGCGTTATGGCATTCCCGATTTCAAGTTGGAGAAATGGGTCATCGACCGCCGTCTGAGCCAGATGGTGGCGGAGGGGGTGACCATTCGCACGGGTGTGCACATCGGTGTCGATTTTCCTGGCCAGAAAATGCTCAAGGAGTTCCATGCCGTCATCCTGGCCGGTGGATCGGAGCAGCCGCGCGACCTGCCCATTCCCGGACGAGAGCTGGCCGGAATTCACTTTGCCATGGATTTTCTGGCGCAGCAAAACTGTCGTCTGGCCGGGGTGAGCATCCCCGCAGAGACGACAATCCTGGCCACGGATCGGCGCGTGGTGGTGATCGGCGGTGGGGATACCGGGGCGGATTGCGTCGGAACGGCCATTCGCCAGGGAGCCAGCAGCGTGACCCAGATCGAACTGCTCGCCAAGCCCCCCAAGAATCGCTCTCCGGAGACCCCCTGGCCTGCCTGGCCGCACCAGTTGCGCACCTCCACCTCGCACATGGAGGGGTGTGAACGTCTCTGGAGCGTCGGAACCCGCGCCTTCCATGGCAGCGATGGGCGGGTTGCCAGTCTGGAGTGTGTGCGTCTTCTCTGGGAGGCCCAGGAGAACCATGGTCGTCCGGTCATGCGGGAGATTCCCCGCAGCGTGTTTACCCTCGATGCCGACCTGGTTTTGCTGGCCATGGGTTTTGTTCATCCGGTGCGCGGTGGCCTGCTCGAACAGCTCGATGTCGAATTCACCCCCCAGGGCAACGTGCAGACCGATGCCAACAACATGACCCGGATTCCGGGTCTTTTTGTCGCTGGCGATATGCAGATGGGCCAATCTCTCGTTCTGCGCGCCATTGCCAGCGGACGCAAGACCGCCGTGGCCGTCGATGCCTGGTTGCGGGGTGGGGAGTCGGTGCTGGGGGTGTGATCATCCTTGTTTCGGCCATGGGCAAGGGCCTGTCGGAAATGGGGTCCAGGGGGCTGGCGACCGGACAGGTCCAGGACGGAGTCCTGGTGGGGTCCGGGGCGGAGGCCCAATGATACAGCCTTCCATCGGCCGAAACAGCGATCAAGGCCCAACCTGCTGGCCAACTTGCACGACCGCAAGCGAACCATTTGCTACGAATGGAGGTTCTCTCGCTTCTTCCAGTTGACCCGACTGATACCAATTTGCAGTCGATGCGGGAACGAGGCAGCAAGGAAGAGGCGACGAGACAGTACGTGTTGGTACGGTGAGGGGCCGACGACGCAGCTAACGAAGTTACCGCGATGAATGCGAATTGGTATGAAACGACACCCGGAGAAGTCCGCAGGTGCCTCCAAGATTCTGCTGGCAAGATCCTCAAAGGGCATACGTTGAAGCTCCCCCCCCCCCTCTGATCCCCCTGCCTTTTGCGGAGGCGCGGACTTACGTAACGAACTAAAACAAAGACATGCACCATTTAAACATTAGACAGATGGGGCCGTTTTGTCTAAGTATTCGGCAGGTCAGAAAAAAACAGTTGACTCAAACAGATTTACCGGTATGATGACTATGAGTACCTTATTGGGCACCTCCAATCGAAACATGAGTTCGTTTTGGAATCAAGTAGGATGACGCCATGAACCAGGGTATAGGTCCGTTTAAACTTAACACTGTCATCGAAGGTGACTGCCTGGACCTTATCCAGAAGCTCCCAAATGCTAGTGTTGACATGCTTATCACAAGTCCACCGTATTGGGGACAACGGCATTCTTACGCCAATGGTATGGAGGCCGATCCGCGAGATTATATAGATTTTCTAAAGAGTGTATTTATAGGTTTTTTGCCGAAACTTAAACCATATGGTGTTGTTTGGATAAATATGGGTGACTCTTACAATACACCAGTTAATTGGCGGATAGATGATCGGAAATACAGCACTCTTGGGGCTGATAAAGATGGACTCTCTAAAGATAATTCAGCCTATACCAAACCACGCGCAAAGCGGAAAGCGTTTATAGATAAAGAAGACAAGTGGCTTGCTTATGGTAATCTTTTGGCGATTCATAATAGACTGATTATTTCACTTTCCGAAAATGGATTCTTGTACAGAGGAGAAGTTATTTGGCGAAAAAAAAATCCGATGCCAGAAGGGCGGTGTCGTCGGCCACATCGGCAACATGAACCAATCTTTCTACTTGCTAAAAGTGAAAATCATTGTTTTCGTGTTATTCCCCCCGTCGGAAGTGTTTGGGATTTTGCGAATGAGAAAATAGACGGGACTGTACATTTTTCTCGATTTCCCGAGGAATTACCACGTAGGTGTATTGATTCTTATGGCCAATCAGGATCTGAGATAGTTGTATTTGACCCATTTTCTGGATCTGGAACAACGGGAATTGCTGCCATACGCTCGGGGTGTTCCTACCTGGGATTTGAAATTGATCCTGTGCAAGTTGAGGCCTCAAACAAGCGTCTTCGTAACACTCATGCTGATCCACCAACCTTGTTCAAGATGAACGAAATTTTTGCCACCGGGTGATGATAAACTGAGAGAAGGCATCATCTGCGTTTGAGAAATTGCATAGGTGAACGCATCGTTCTGATGGTTGTTCTTTTGAGCTTGGTTGTGTGTTAAGGTTGTACGAAAAACACCCTGTAAAGAATCCTTCGTCCTCAATATCCTTGCGCTTTGCGCTTCGCCTCTCATTGGTGTCGCCAAGTTCGCCGCGATTGACTGGCTTCGGGCTTGGAGTACTCTTGCAATCCATGGTCCACAGCGGAGATGTGAAACCCGCTTTGGTGAGGACGTTGCTCAACGGCACGTCGTCCGTGCGCCTTTCAGCAAAGCTTGCTTTGACGTGTACAACACCAAAAAATCTAGGTCCTGATGGTGTATCACCTGTAAGCACTACGTCAATTTTGTCTGTTTCTATCCGGTCACTAACAAATAGTGGTTGAATAAGTTGTTCTTTTGTAGGTCCATCAGCAATAAAAAGGTTGATTCCTCGTTTTTTTAAAAAGGCCCCATAGTGGCGAACTAAAATCTCTTCAAGCGCCCATCCACCTGTTCGTTTCCAACTTTGTGTAAAATCGAGTCTGGCGAATTGAGCTGGATGATTGTATGGGTCACAATATGCTCGATAGACCAAAAACCACCAGAGATCTGATGGGTTGGCGTGCGGCCACAGCCGAACCGCTTTAAGAAAACAACGAACGACCGCGTCTGTTTTGATTGCTTCATTTTGTTTCTTCTCAGAGTAAGAAAGGCGAGACAAACCATTTCTTAGGGTTTTAATGATTAACTCAAATTGTTCTATTGAAGCATTATTTAAAGTATAATGGGCATCATGATCGGCATAAACGAAATATATTATTATGTTATTCCCAGATTGTTTGGCGGATATTTTACGCTCAATTCCATTGTCTCCAGATTCAGGCAATTCTATAACTAATTCTTTTAAATTTGAGTCTGATGCATGAAGGAAAGCCAATAACATATCAATGCTTGGAGTCGTTTCACCAGTCTCGAAGCGTCGCACCCATCCAGGACCAAGAATCAAACGTTCTTCAAGTTTAGCTTCCGACAAACCGGATCTCTCGCGTATTTGGCGTAATTTATCAAGCAACAATTTCATGTACCTATGCGATTCAGACATCAAACAGCTCCTTTACGGAAACGCCCAAGGCAATGGATATCTTGTATATGTTTACGAGACCTATGTTACGTTCCCCTCGCTCAATGCCACCTATGTAGGTACGATCAAGATCACACGCGAGAGCAAGGGTTCCCTGAGATAATCCCTTCTGTTTCCGCAAAAGTCTAAGTCGCTTGCCGAAACTTTTTTTGATATTCTGTTCCGTCTCTCTTTCCATGACCACACGACATCATTCTAACGGCATTAAGTCAACAGGCCTTGTGTCACCTCGCAGCCCCACAGGCCGGATCTCCTATTGGACAAAATGGGCCATTTTGTCCAATGGCGAAATCTCGGCCTCAGTGATAGCACGGAATTTCAGGGTATCCGAGTCAGCGCACATTAAACGAAATGAATGACGAGCGGTACACTTTGCGAACAGGCACCGGTCACGACATGGCCTGCAGCCATCAGGTTCTCGCCCTTGCCGGTATTTTTCACTGGAAAAGAGCCTGGAGAGGACGAGCAGATCGTGTCATACCAATGTGCATTCATCGCGATAACTTTGTTGGCTGCGTCGTTGGCTCCTCGCCGTACCCAACACGTACTGTCTCGTCGCCTCCTCCTTGCTGCCTCGTTCTCGCATCGACTGCAAATTGGTATCAGAAGGGGCCAAGGGTGGTGTTGCCAGGAGAGCGACGCGTGTTTCATAAAGCAGAGGAGTCCACCATTGGGTACGGACCCGATCATGCTGGGCGCGGCGCAACTTTTCCTGCCTCCCCCCTCCCGAAATATGCACCCGCCGGGCGGGGAGTCTTGACACCCGAGACTCCCCCCCCCTAGAATCAGGCCAGCACAAGAGTTGAAAGGCGAGTCGGTCGTTGCGTTGTGGAGCGGTGCCGGTGCTTCTCTGGATGGAGATCGCCCGGAAACGCCAGCAGCGTTGGAGCGGACTGAAACAGGACGAGGCAGCCGAACATGGATGATCACTCCACAGAGACTCCGACCCAGAACGGTTTTTGGGGCGAACATAAACCCCAGGAACACCAGGGGGAGGGTGCCCGGCAGGAGGGAAACGGTCCCTCCAGCCACGATCTGCTCACGGCCCTGGAACAACGCTGGGAGTCCGTTTCGCAAAGCCTGCGTTCCCTGCGCCAGGAGAGTGCCCAGTTGCGGGAGCAGCTCCAGCAACGTGGTCAACAACTGGCAGAACGCGATCAGCGTCTGGCGGAGCGTGATCAGCAGCTGGCAGAACGCGATCAGCGTCTGGCGGAGCGTGATCAGCAGCTGGCAGAACGCGATCAGCACCTGGCAGGGGTCATCGGCGAAGTTGAAGGGCTGAAACGACAGGTGGCCGACCTGCAAGGGGTCAGCAGTGAGGTCGAAGGGCTGAGACGGCAGGTGGCCGATCTGCAACAAGAGAAGAGTCAGACCATCGCGCGGATCGAGGCGTTGCTCACCCGGCTGGGTGCCATGGAATCGTCAGCATAACCCTTGCTACAGGGTCACGGCAGCATGTCCGAGTCCGTCGAGGTGAGAATCCAGGGTCAGGTTTTCAGGTTGAAGACCGATATCGGGAAGGAGTATGCTCAGGAGTTGGCCTCGTTCGTCGATGGGGCCATGAAGACAATGCAGCGGCAGTCTGTTGGCACGTCGATCGACCGGATCGCCATCATGGCGGCGCTGGGCATCGCCGACAATCTCCTGCAGTTGCAAAGACAAAGTCAGTCCACGGGGTCCGAATGTGCCAGTCTGGACAGGGAATCCGTCGACCGTGTGCAACGTCTGATCGTTGCGGCGGACCGCTTGCTTGAGGAGAGATAGAGTGTCAGTCCCCTGCGGTGTGCGTGAGGATTCTTCATCCTCCTGAGCCGATACTTCTGAACCTGGGATCTTTGCTCTGATCGTGGAGTGCAACCCCTCCGGGAGTTGCCAGAAGCGGTTACCCGGAGATCCAACTTGATCGATAGGGTTCGAGAGGTTGCAATCCCACGGCATTGGCGGGGGTCTACCCTTGGCAGAGAGTAAACTGGTTCTCCGGGAGCGGTTGCGCGGTTTGCGTCGCCGCCTCTCCCCGGACGCAGTGGCGGGTTTGAGTCGGCTGGTAGGCGACCGGGCCTCCGCCATTTCCTGGTACCAGGGCGCACGGTCTGTCGGCTTGTATGTGGCTGTTGACAATGAGGTTGACCCGTCGGCTCTGCTTGCCGATGCCTGGCGATGCGACAAACGGGTGTTTCTGCCGGTGACAGACCGACAGAAAAGGTCCATGAATTTTGTGTGGTATCGTGCAGGGATGCCCCTCCGGAAGGGGGCCTTTGGTATCCCTGAGCCTGTCTCGGATACCGATACGCCCCCCCTGGGAAGCCCGGGAGAGTTGGATCTCCTGTTCCTGCCCCTGGTGGGGTTTGACCGGCAGGGGGTACGTCTGGGCTATGGGGGCGGTTTTTTTGACCGTTTCCTGGAGACGCCTCCCCGGCCACCCCTGGTGGGGCTGGCTTATGGGTTTCAGGAGGTGGCAGCGATCCCCCCTGATGCCCTGGATGTCCGGTTGGATGTTGTGGTGACAGAGCGGGAGACCTTGTATTTGGCACCCTCGTCCCGCGTCCTGAACCGGCCACTTTGAAACAATGATATCTGACTCTCGGCGCGGGCTTCGGCTCGACGGAAAAGAGTGGAAACTGGAATTCGGCAATGAACGTATTGCTTTTCATATTGGGGCTTTTGGCAGGAGCGGCAGTACCTCTGTACCTTCTGATCAGCCAGCATCGGCACATCCTCCTGACCCAGAAGAGTCAAGAGGAGAAGACAAGACAGATCCAGGAGAGCGCAGAAGAACGGGTTCGCAACCTGGAACGCGAAGCCGAACTGCGCGACAAGAATGCTCGCCTGCGCCATAAAGAAGAGCTGGAACAAGAGTATAACGAACGCCAGAAAGAGGTGGCCCAGCAAAAAAAGCGGCTGGATAAACGCGAAGAGGTGCTGGATCGCAAGATCGAACAACTCGACAAGCGGGACGCCGACCTGGATCGGCGTCTGGCCCTGGTCGAGAAGGATCGGGAAAACGTGGCCTCGGAATCGGCCCGCTGCCAGGAGCTGAAGGAGTCGGCCTTGCGACGCTTGGAGGAGGTGTCCCAAATGTCGATGGCTGATGCCCGGACACAGTTGATCAACGAAATTCGCGAAGATGCCCGGCGCGAGTCCGCCCGACAGCTCAAGCAGATCGAAGAAGAGACGCGGCGCAATGTCAAAAAACGCAGCAGTGAGATTATCGCCACGGCCATTCAACGCTATGCCGGGGAGTATGTCGCGGAAAATACGGTCTCCGTGGTGACCCTGCCCAACGATGACATGAAAGGTCGCATCATCGGGCGGGAGGGGCGTAACATTCGCGCCATGGAAGCGGCCACCGGCTGCGATTTGATCATCGATGATACCCCGGAAGCGGTGGTGGTCTCCGGATTCGATCCGGTGCGGCGGCAGGTGGCCAAACGGGCCATCGAGGAGTTGGTCTCCGATGGCCGGATCCATCCGGCGCGCATCGAAGAGGTGGTGCGCAAGATTCGCAAGTCGATCAACAATGAAATTCGCGAAGCCGGTGAGCAGGCGATCTTCGATACGGGCATCCACGGGGCACACCCCGAGATCATCCGCCTGCTGGGAACCCTGAAATTTCGCACATCCTACACTCAGAACGTCCTGCACCACTCCATCGAGGTGGCCTACTTTGCCGGCATCATGGCCGAAGAGCTTGGCCTGGATGGTCATATCGCCAGGCGCTGCGGCCTGCTGCATGACATCGGCAAGGCCGTCGATCATGAAACCCCCGGGTCGCATGCCGTGATTGGCGGGCAATTGGCCAAAAAATTCAAAGAGAACGGTATCGTCAGCAATGCCATCTGGTCCCATCACTTCGATGTGGAACCGACCTCGGTCTATGGCCCCTTGACCAATGCAGCCGATGCGTTATCGGCGGCCCGGCCCGGGGCGCGTCGGGAAAATGTCGAGACCTACATCAAGCGCCTTGAGGCCCTGGAAAAAATTTGCACCGATTTCCAGGGGGTCGAGAAGGCCTATGCCATCCAGGCTGGCCGGGAGGTACGGGTGATCGTCGGTTCCGACCGGGTGGACGACGAGGGGTCGATGCTGTTGGCCAAGGAGATCGCCGGTCGGGTCGAAAACGAAATGACCTATCCTGGACAGATCAAAATTACGGTGATTCGGGAGATTCGCACGACGGAAATTGCCCACTGAACCGAACCCGTTCCAGGATGTGTAGTTTCTTGAGCCTTGATTTAGGCAAAGGCCCGTCAACGGGGTCCAGGGAGCCAGCCCCCTGGACCCCGATTCGTTGCCAGGTGCTGAATAGTTACAAAATATCTTTATCGGGGTTTCGCCCCCGATCCCTTTTAATTAATAAAAAAATCTATGCGGTATCCTCCCCCCCCTCCAGCCAACCAGCCAATGTCGACAGCGGTCCCAAGACCACCGGACTGACACATCCCTCGGGTATACAGGTCGCAACCCCCTGTTCGGCCAGGCACCGCACATGCTCCAGAGCGAGCGAAACGGTCGGTACCCCCGGAACCGGCAGGCGTATATGCACCGGCAAAGCAGGAAAGTCCTGGTGAATCTCCTGCACCACGCCATGACACTGCACAAGCAACGCCCGGCAAGCCTCTCCCTCGCCACGCAATCCCAATGACAGCCTTGGACCCTCTGCAACCAGGGCCATGCGCGCCTGGGCTGTGGCGTTGGCATCCTGCAACACCACCCCCTTGCGCCACCAGAGTCCAGGAATCACCTGCTCCCGGACCCGGGCAATGATCCGAGCCAACAGACCGGGAGGAACACCCTCCGGATAGTGATATTCACAAACCGGCGGAATCTCTTCCCAACGTGCCTCGACAGGTGTCTCTCGAGGCAACAAGGCTGGGACCAAAAGATCGCCATTGGCCAATGGCATGGCACAAGCCCACCCCTCCAGAAAGGCCAACAAACGGGGCTTGTCGATCCCGTCTGCCAGCTGAAGCAAGGCCGATGCCCCGAGGACTCCCCCCTGCCGAACCACCGCCGGTGCATCCAAAAGGCGACTCAAGAGACGCCCTCCCCACTCGGGGCTGCCATAGTTTTCCCGCCGACCTGACAGGAGCAGACCCAAACGACATAAAATCTCCGTCAAATCCTCCTGGGCATGACTCTCCGTGATGCCGGCTTCGATGTAGGTGGCGTACAGGCTCTCCCGGGTCCAGGCCGGGGTGTCCTCTGCCTCGATGCTTTGTCGTACCCTCTGCCAGGTTTCCGGTACCAGAGCGCGAACGCTTTCCAGGGTGAGGGCCGTCCGCAAAACAGCCTGTCGCAACGCTGCCATCCCTTCACCGGTGCGGGCCGAGATTTGCGGCACGACTTCCCTGATGCACGGATGGCGCTGTTGCCAGAACTCCCATTCCGGCTCCATGAGGGTTTGATCAGACCGGGTACAGGCTACGATGACCGGAATCTCCACCCCGGGTCGGGTCGCCAGTGCCAGCCAACGATCGATCTGCCGCGCTGCCTCCCCACCCCGATCCTCCACCACCAGCAGGATCATGGTGCCCGGGGCCAACAGCCAGGGATAGACCCCTCGCGCTGCCTCGGAACCAGCCAACTCCCAGACATTCAGGCGAATGGAACTGCCCACTTTGTCACTCTGGGTCAGGGTATCGGGCAGATGCCAGACCCGGATCGTCAAGACTCCGGACGGTGCCTCCACCGAGGCGAAAGGCTCTTCGCGCAAGCGACGGATCAGGGCACTCTTGCCCACCCCCGGTGGTCCCAGTACCACCAGACGCCCTTCGCGCAAGGGAATCCGGTTGGTGGCATCGCGTTGCCGGGAAAGGGAACGGATGGCCTCCACATCTTCCGGTTTGGCCTGCAACGCCTCCGGGATGGCCGACAGGGGGTTTTTGCGCAGATCGAGCTGGACCAGGGAGGTCAGACGGTGCATGCCCACTGGCAGATCCCTGAGCTGGTTGCCACTGAGATCCAGGCGTTGCAGGGCAGTCAACTCCCGCAGTGACACCGGCAGGCTCGTCAGGGCATTGTCGGCGAGAAACAACAGCTCCAGAGCCTTCAGCAACCCAATCTCTTCCGGTAGAAAGGTCAGGCGGTTGTCTTGAAGCGACAACTCCCGCAACCTGGTCAACGCACCGACTTCAGGCGGCAGGGTGGTCAGGCGATTATGGCGCAAAACCAGCCGTTGCAGACTTGTGAGGGCGGTGATGACCGGCGGCAGCGCGGTCAGGTCATTGCCGCCCAGCCACACATAGGACAAAGAGGAGAGGGTGGCCATCTGTGCAGGCAGATGGCGTATGCGGTTGCGCCGCAGATCGAGCAGCTCCAGGGAGGTCAACTGCGCAATCTCGGGGGGCAGGGTGGTCAGGCGATTGTCGGCCAGAAACAGGCGGCGGATATGCACAAAACGCCCGATTTCCGCCGGCAGCTCCTGCAAATCGAGGCCGCTCAGGTCCAGAAGATCCACCTGTTCCTGATACGCCTCGTCAAGTATGTGCAGGAGGGTGTCCCTGTCCATCGATTCCCTGGGAAGTCGTCTAAACCGCGTCTATCTTGGAACACGTCGTTTTTTGTCCAGCTCTTCAACCTTCAAGGCGTCAACACCCGGCTGGTCGGACGGTCATTGTCCAGCCGTCCCAGGACGCGCTGCTTTTCGCGGACATCCGACCACGCCTGGTCATGCAGGCCCAGCTTTTCCAAAACCCGACTGCGATACCCCAGGGCCAGTGAATCACGCGGATTGAGGCGCAGGGACTCGTTCAAATCTTCCAGGGCCATGCGAAACTCCCCTTTTTGGGCATAGACCCAGCCGCGACGACGGTGCACTGTCGACAACACCTGGGGAGTCAGGCTGGTGTTGACCATGTTTCCCGCGTCCATGATGGCCCAGGTATAGCGGTCGATGGCCTCTTCCAGCCGTCCGATCTGGGCAAACTTGTCCCCCTCGCGAATATCATCAAACGTACCGGCCATGGCCCGGCAGGGAAACACCAAAAACAGTGCCAGGGTGACGGCAATGCGGATCATCTCAACGGCTCCTTTCTCAAGCCTTGGGGAATTGTCCACTTCCCCTCTCCAGCGCGTGACGTCCCGATCCATGGCACGACAAGATGGTTTCGACCCCGATCATCGGTATGACTAACGCTTTAGCAAAATCAATTCCATCTCCCGCTTATTTCATAACTATTTGAAATATATTGTTATAGTCAATATCGTCATCTCCCTGAAACACCTTCGGTCGACAAAAAACTGTCGGCAACTTGATGCGATCACAAGAATCTTTCAGAAAACGGGCAAGAATTTCCGAATGATCAATTGAAAAGCAGGTCAATCCGTGCTACTGAAAAATTATTTTGACACTTGAACCCGATCGACCAAGCGGATTTCTCCCTGCCCATGCAACCCCAGTCGGTTTACAAACGTCTGCAACTTCTCCAGGAGCGGCTGGATCAGGTCAACCAGGCCTGGTCCGCCAGGGACCAGGAGTCCCTTTTGGGTCTGTTTGCCAGGTTGTTGCCCGCCTTGCTGGATGCCGACTGGTGCCGGATCCACCACAGCGAACCAGGGAGTTCCCACACCTGGCATGGCCACGATACCGACCAGCCGCAGGGGGTGACCATCTCCCCGGCATCCGGGTCGATGACGGAGCGGGTCTTGTCCGGCGGCGAAACCCTGATGCACAACGCCACCACCCCCGTGCTCCACGCGGAGGGTGGTCCACCAAGCCGCAACCAGATATGTGCTCCTATTCGCAGCCTGGCCGGTGCGTCCATCCTGGGGTGCATCGATATACGCAACCGTCGCGATGGTACGGCTTTCACCGCAGCGGACCAGCCGCTCGTCCATGAAGCGGCCCGTTACCTGGCCTTCGTTCTGGAAAACGCCACACTTAATCGAGAGATCATCGACATCAGCAATCAGGTGCGCGATGACATGGATCTCTTTCGCCAGCAACGCTTCGACGATGTGAACATCATCACCCGCAGCCAGAAAATGCGCGATCTGCTCAATCTGGTCCACAAGGTGAGTGCCGTCCCGGTCAATGTCTTCATCACAGGCGAGAGCGGTACCGGCAAGGAGGTGATTGCCCAGATCATTCATCGCAGCAGCGAACGACGACAAGGGCCTTTTGTCGCCGTCAACTGCTCCTCCATCCCCGAGCATCTGATGGAAAGTGAATTCTTCGGCCACGAAAAAGGGGCCTTTACGGGTGCCCATGCCAGTCGGATCGGTCGTTTCGAAGAGGCCAATGAGGGAACCCTCTTCCTGGATGAGATCGCCGACATGCCACTCTCCATTCAGCCAAAATTTTTGCGGGCCATCCAGGAGAGAGAGGGGGCGCGTGTCGGCAGCAATCGTACCCGACCCTATGATTTTCGACTTGTCAGCGCCTCCTATCGTGATCTGCGCGAGGAGGTGACCAAGGGGAGATTTCGCGAAGATCTGTTTTTCCGGCTCTTTTCGGTGGAAATCGCTGTTCCCCCTCTGCGGGAACGGCAGGATGACATCACTCCCCTGTCACGCCTGTTCCTGGAACAAACCTGCCAGAAATTTAAAAAACGGATCTCCGGTTTCGCAGCGGAGACGCTGGACAGGTTTGAGATCTACGACTGGCCGGGCAACGTCCGGCAGTTGCAGCACGAAATCGAGCGCCTGGTGGCTTTGGCCCCGGAGGGAGGGACTCTCTGTCTGGAACACTGTTCGCGCCGTATCCAAGATTTCAGTGACGGGCAACCACAGGCTCACTCTGTCGTGGCGACGCTGCCGTCCTCCTTTTCCCTGGCCGAAAACCGGCGCGAGATGGAGACGCAACTCATCCGCAGAACCTTGGAAAGGACTGGCGGCAATCGCATCCAGGCCGCACAGCTGCTGGGTATCACACGCCAATCCCTGCACGGCAAAATCCGGCTCTACGGCCTGGCCGGAAAACGTTGGGTGCAGGATTCCTTGCGTCATCCATCGTCCCGGACCACACAGCTCCCGGGGGGGGCAATCGGTCATGAATGACGGACACGCCTGGGATTCATCCCCTCCGGAGGCCGGATGTTGCATTCCGATCGTGGAACAAAACCCGGACGGCATCGTTATCCTGCAACAGGACGGGTGTGTCCTTTACGCCAACCCTGCTGCAGAACGTCTTTTTGGCCAGACCAAGGCGGAGCTTCGAGGTCGTCCGTTGGGTCTTTCCATGCCAGCCGGTGGCCATGGCGAGATCACCCTGTCACCTGCCAATCGAACGTCGCGTGTCGTCGATTTGCGGACCGTGACCATTACCAGGAGCGATGGCGAGCCGGTTCTGATGGCCACCTTTCGCGACATGACAGAACGCAAGTGTTTGGAACAGGAGCTTCTGCTCGCCAAAGAGAGTGCCGAGACCGGCATTCGTGCCAAGAATCGTTTTCTGGCCAGCATGAGCCATGAGTTGCGCACCCCCCTCAATGCCATCATCGGTTTGACGGCCCTTTTGCTGGGGCGTAACTCTGGACCTCTTACCGATCTCCAGGACGATTTTCTTCGCGATGTCTATCGCAGCGGTCACCATCTGCTTTCGCTCATTGATGACATTCTCAACTGGTCCAATCTGGCTGGGGGGGAGATTTATTTAAACCTGTCCAAGGTGACGGTTGCGGACTTTCTGGCAGAACAGCTCGCCGAGGCCTGCGAAGAGGCCGAAGAGAAAGAGATTCATCTGACCGGCGAGTGGTCCACGGCCCCGGAGCAGGTTCCCATGGACGAAAACCTGATCTCTCGGGTCATCCATGCCCTGCTTTCCAACGCCATCAAGTTCACTCCCGAGCGGGGAAGAATCTCTCTGCGGGCCAGGCGCATCGAGGCGGGTCCGTTCGACAAAAAGCCGCAACTGGAGATTGCCGTCCTTGACAGCGGCATTGGTTTGACTCAAGAGGAGATCAGCCATATATTCGAGCCTTTTGAACAGGTTAACGATGTTGATGCCATCCCTTATGCCGGTTGTGGCGTCGGACTCTCTCTCACTCGCAGCCTGGTGGAGCTGCATGGCGGGCATATTTGGGTGGAGAGTTCCGGGCGGCATCGGGGGAGTACTTTTTTTTTGCATCTTCCTCTTTGAGTCGCCATGAAGTGGACCCCGTCGTCAAGACAATTTTGAGGCACGGACAAGCTCTGAACTTGGTTGATCGTTGTTTCCAAAAACACTGGATGCACTCCAGATGACGCTTGATGATCGGCAAATGTATCAAGGTTGTTCAGCCAGCAACCGTTCAAGTTGCATGAGCGAGTCCGTGGCTTCGACGAATTGATATGTTGACACTTGCATCTCCAGTGTTTTGAGCAACCTGGCGTATCGTGTGTCGGAGGCCAGGGGTGACAACTCTTGCACGGCGTCGACGGCCTCGGGATCGTCATCGGCGAGGAGTGTTCGCAAGCGGTTGATCATGCCACCCATGTGCTCCCAATCGATGGAGGAGGGGTCGGTTTTCGCCGTTTCGGAGAGCGCATCCGACATGCCGTCGCGTCGCGTCGACACCGTTTCCGGTTGAATGGTCACGTTACCGAACGAAACCGGGTTGTTGATGCATGCCTGACCGCGTTCCAGCCAGACGGTGACATGAAACATGCTGCCCTGACCATAAGTGCTCTCCGCCCGGATCGTTCCGCCCATCATTTCCGCCAGCTTCCTGGCAATAGCCAATCCCAGGCCAGCACCACCAAATTTGCGGGTGGTGGAGGTATCCGCCTGGCTGAAGGGTTGGAATATCCTGCCCAGCTGTTCCGGGGTCATGCCGATGCCGCTGTCCTGGACGCTGAGGTGAAGCTGGACATGCTCCTCCGTGCTGTCTGCCAGACGCACACGCACCACGATGTTGCCTTTTTCGGTAAATTTGACGGCATTGTTGCCCAGGTTGGCCAGAATCTGACCCAGGCGCAGGGGGTCACCAATCAGGATGGCGGGTATGTCGGAGGGGATGTCGCCGAAGTGGAGTTCCAACCCTTTTTCCCCGGCCTTGAGTCTCACCAGGCTGGCCAGGTTGTCGAAAAGCTCTCCCAGGCGAAAAGGGATTGCCCCCACGGTCATCCTGCCCGTCTCGATCTTGGAGAGATCGAGGATATCGTTCATGGTTCCCAGCAAAGACATGGCACAACGATGCACCTTCCGAATATGGTCGCGTTGCCGGGGATCGAGATCGGTTTGCAAAACCAGATGCGACATGCCGATGATGGCGTTCATCGGTGTGCGAATTTCATGGCTCATGTTGGCGAGGAAGTCGCTTTTGACCCTGACGGCCTCCTCGGCTTTCACCTTGGCATCACGCAGCGTCTCCTCGACCCGTTTGCGCTCGGAAACATCGATGATCGTTCCCACCAATCCTCCTGGAGAGCCATCGGCACGACGGAAACCGGAAACGAAATAGAGGGTGTCGTGCAGGCTGCCGTCCGCGAAAGGAATCGACATTTCGCGCTGTACCGAAGAGGCATTGGCAATCACCAGCTCGTCTTCGGCCTGACAGGTGAGGCGTTCGGCTTCCGGCAGGAAGGTCAGATCGAGTACCCGCTTGCCGGTCAATTCCTCGCGCTTGATGGCAAAAGTTTTTTCATAGGACTGATTGCAACCGAGGAAGCGCGTATCCGCTCCCTTGTAAAAAACGGGATAGGGGATCGTCTCCAACAGAGCCTGTTGAAAGGTGAACTGGTCACGGATCACCTCCTCATTCCTGCGCAGCTCGCCCAGGGTGTCGCGCAGGTTCCTTTCGGCGTTTCGGTTCGCCAGCTGGTTGCGATCATTGATCTTGTTCAAGCGCTCGGACTGATGGTACAGCGTCTTGTACGCGCTCAGGAGATCGGCATAGGCGATGCGTAGATGTTGGTGATCGAGCTGCTCATCTTCGAGGATGGCTGTTGCCCGCTCGATGGTGCGTTGCTCACCACCAAAAATGAGCGTTCGCAAGGTACCCGGGTCAGGGTCATGCGCCATGGGGTCTCTATCCAGCTGGATCGACATTGAATGTTCAAATGCAGCAAACCTCGTGAATGGTGATGGTTCCCTGGCGAAAAATCAACAGTCTCCATCCAGGATGCGGCTTGAGGATGGGTGGTCCGGCGAGGGCGAAGTTTTATCTGGCCGGGCGAGGGCGAAGTTTTATCCGGTCGGCAGAACGATGTTGCTTGACATGTGAAAGCTGGTTATCATAGCCTCGCAGGCGGTTCTCTTCAGAGGTGTCGCTCGATTTCCAGGAGGTGGGTGTGTTCAGAAAGGAAGCTTTTGTTTTATTACTTATTGTTCTTTCAGGAATATCGGTCAGCGCCTGCAATGTTGGCGAGGGGGGGGGAGGCGGATCCTCCAACAGCAGCAGCACTCTCAGCGCCGGCACTCTCACGACGGGGCAGTTTGTCGACTCTCCCGTGCAGGGGCTTGCCTATGCAACCCCCACCCAGTCGGGCATGACCGACAGCAAGGGGACCTTCCAGTACAAGGTCGGGGAGACGGTGACCTTCAAGGTCGGTGATGTCGTGTTGGGCAGTGCCACAGGATCGGCAACCGTGACCCCCATCACGTTGGGCGGGGTTGGATCGACCTCCACGACGCCCTCTGTGGCCAACGTCGCCAGCTTTCTCCAGTCTCTCGACCAGAGTGCCGGAAAAGGGTCCAGCATCGTCATCCCCCAGTCTGCGCACACCGCCTTGACGACGGCCAGCAACACCGGGCTTGTCACCAACCTGAATGCCGATTTTGCCCAGGGTACGGCCTCCACGAGTTTCACCAGTAACCTCAGCAACGCCGTGGCCGTTGTTCCGGGGGCGACCGTCGTCAGCACGGCGACGGCGCAGGCAACCATGGTGAAGTATCTGACCGCCAACAATATTCCCACCATCGCCACGGCCGACAGCACCAGCAACAACCTGATCCTCGGCATCAACAGCGTCACCGTGGCCGAGCCTGTCGCAGGCGGGACTGCCAGTGCCAGCTTCACCATCACGTTGGGGGCGGCAAGCACCTCGGCGGTCACGGTGAGCGTTGCCACCACCGACGGCACAGCCAAAAGCGGGACCAATTACACCGCCACGTCGCAAACGATCACCTTCAACGCCGGGGAGACCAGCAAAACCCTGGCGGTGCCCGTGATTGGCGACGGTGTCTACGCGGCTGACAAGGCCTTCAACGTCACCCTGAGCACTCCGACAGGGGGTGCTGCGCTGTCGACGAGTGCCACCGTTGGCGTGGGAACCATCAAAAACAGTGACGCTGCCCCCTCGGTGCAGTTCGCTGCCGCCACGCAGACAAGCTATGTGGGGGATACGATCACAGCCACGGTGACGCTGTCCAAGACAAGCGGCCTGGTGACGACCGTCCCCTATACCGTCAGCGGAACGGCTGTATCCGGGACGGACTATTCCGGCCTGGCCGCCTCGCCCCTGATCATTCCGGCGGGCAGTCAAACGGGTGCCCTCACGTTCAAGGCCCTGAGTGGCAGCGGCAAGACGGTGATCCTGACCCTGGGCACCCCGACCAATGCCAGTACCGGCACCATCAATACCCTGACCAGTATCCTGAGCAATCAGGTTATCAGCATCTCCAGTGCGACCGTGGGAGAGAATGTGGCTGGCGTAACTGGTGTGAATGGCGGTGTTCCCAGCGCCACCTTCACCCTCACGATGAGTCCACAGAGCAGCCAAAGTGTATCGGTCAGTGTCGCGACGTCCGACGCTACAGCCAAGGGTGGAACCAACTACACCCCTGCCAGCGGGACGGTCACCTTTGCTCCCGGGGAGACGAGCAAAATCTTTTATGTGCCCATATTGGCGGATGGCAAGTTTACCGCCAATCAGACCTTCAACGTCACCCTGAGCAACGCGACAGGTGGAGCCGCCCTGTCAACGACTGCTGCCGTCGGCGTCGGTACCGTCAATAACATCGATCCTGAGCCGACGGTGTCGTTTTCCACCTCCACTCTGTCGAAATACAGTACCAACAAGGTGACGATCACGGTGTCGCTCTCCAAGGTGAACGGCATGGATACCAGTATCCCTTTCACCGCGACCGGAACGGCGGTGGCAGGGACGGACTATACAGGACTGACCGCCTCGCCTTTGGTCATTCCGGCTGGAACCCTGTCGGGTACCGTCAGCTTCACGGCCACCAAAGGCGGCGGCAAGACGGTGATTTTGACCATGGGCAGCCCGACTTATGCCACGGCCGGGACCACCTCTGTGGTGACCATCACCCTCAATGACAACAACGTCGTCGCCCTGCCCAGGACCGGGCAGACCCTTTGCTACGATGCTGCGGGCGCCTCCATCTCTTGTGCCGGTACAGGTCAGGATGGCGCGATACTGAAGGGTGTTGCCTGGCCCTCGCCCCGCTTCACCGATAACGGGGATGGGACCGTCCTTGATAATCTGACCGGGGTGGTCTGGTTGAAGAATGCCAATTGCTTCGGCTTGCAAACCTGGAGTACGGCTTTCTCAAACTCCGCAAACCTGGTTAATGGAACCTGTGGTCTGACCGATGGTTCCAAGCTCAGGGATTGGCGTCTGCCCAACATAGCCGAACTGGAGAGTTTGCTGGATGACAGTCAGACTTCCGGTTTGCTTCTGTCGTCCGGTCATCCGTTCACCAATGTGCAGAGTGGCATATATTGGTCAAGTTCTTCGTATGTGACCGGCATCAGGGATGCCGGTGGTAACGCTATAAGTGCTGGTGCCTGGGTGATAGACCCTTCCATTGGCGACGTGTATTATACGACCTATGGTGATACGAAGGTCTATGCGTGGCCAGTACGGGGTGGGCAATAGGATCCTTGGTGATTTAGATTTGTGAAGTCGATCAGAGGAGTTTCAACCATGTGGGCTGTGATGCGTCGGTGTGCAGGGAACGCGAGGTTCCTTTTGGGTATAGTGGTTTCGGTTTTTTGTTCCGGTCAGGTTTGGGCTGCGGATGCCCTTATTCCGAAAACCGGACAGACTTCTTGCTACGATACTGCGGGTGCAGTAATGGGCACAGTCTGTTATGTAGGCGATGACGGTCAAGTGAGGAAGGGCGTCGCCTGGCCCTCGCCCCGCTTTACCGATAACAGCGATGGCACCGTGACTGATCATGTGACCGGGCTTGTCTGGCTGAAAAATGCCAATTGCTTCGGCACACAAACCTGGGCCGCCTCTCTCGCCTCCGCCAATACCCTGGCCAGTGGTGCCTGTAGTCTGACGGACAACTCCGTGGCTGGGGATTGGCGCCTGCCCAACAAGGTTGAATTGAAAAGCCTGATCGATATCAGCCAGACCAGCTATCCGCCCCTGCCAACGTCCCACCCGTTTTCCGGCGTGGTGAACAGTCTCTACTGGACAAGCACCACCTATGCAAAGTCCACTTCCTATGCCTGGGATGTGGGCTTCATCTCCGGCTATGTAACCCACGGCCTCAAGACCGGCACCTATGGTGTCTGGCCGGTGCGGGGTGGGCCGTAACATAAAAAAAGTAACCGAGCAACCATTGAGGGGGTAGGCGGAGCCTACCCTTCGGGTGGCATATAAAGGGGTCCAGCAACTGTCTTGGATGTCAAGTAGCCTTTGCTAGGGAGGGGTGCCATGTTTTCATGTTTTTCACCATGATGTTGAGAATGGTCAGGAGCTTTCGCATGCAGGCCGTGAGTGCCACCTTTTTGGGTTTTCCCGCTTTGACCAGGCGTTGATAAAATTGGCGTATGACCGGGTTGAAACGGGTGGCCACCAGTGTGCTCATGTAGAGGGTGGAGCGAAGTTCGGCGCGACCTCCCCATATGACTCA
>JADGCJ010000259.1 GCA_015229045.1 Magnetococcales bacterium | reverse complement strand
GCGTGCTGTGAGGCCGAATGGGGGTGAAGGAGATCGCGGGCGGATCCTGATGGCGAAACATCACCTGGAACTCCTCGTCATCCCAGATGAGGGTGAAGACGCCACCGGGCTGCACGGCCATGGCGTAGATCGTCTGGACCTGACCGAGTGACAGCCAAGTCACGTCGTCCGCCGCCTCCAGATCGATGGGACGGCCACCGACCAATGGCGCCGACCACACCACCTGAGATCCGCCCAAGGTGCGGGCAGTTTCGACGGCAACCGGTGCCCAGGCGTAACGGTTGGTCCACTGGAGGGAATCGGGCAAGATCAGGTCGCCAAGCTGTTTCATCGCATCCCCCTTTGCATCTCTTGCAGGGCATTCACGAAGCGGCGGACATTCTCCCGATCCCCGCGCAGAGAGGCTTCCGGGCGGTTGTTCACGGTCAGGTTGAGGTTGACCACTCCCTCCACCGAAGGCGTGACCGCGCCACCTCCGGCCAACGCCACCTGCGGGATCGTCGGAATCACCAACCGGCGCACCACTCCTCCGAACTCGAACCGGGGGATGGCAGGCATCCGGAATGAAGAAACCAACCCACCCTGGGCGAACCGGGGAAGGTCCGCCGGATTCAGCTTCATCCGGTTCATGGCGTAGAGCCGGTCCAGGCCATACAGCCGCACGGCGTGGCGGTTGAGGACGAATTCGCCCGCCTCCAGCAAAGCGCGGATCTTGTCCCCGCCACCCCAGCCGGGCAGGAAGCCGCCACGGGCGAAACCCGCCAGACCACCCTGGGAATGGGCTTCGGTCTCCTGACGAACCACATTGATCGTGATCGTCTTGTCCTGCAGGGACGCAACACTGCTGCGCACAGCCTCGATTGCGGAAAGAGCCTGCCCGGTCTCTGCCTGCACCTGGACCGGACTGCTGGCGACGGTCGTCTTGAACTCCTGGAACTTGGCCAGCAGACCATCGATGGCCCCGGTGGCAGAAACCGTGTCGAACGAAGCCTTCACCTCCGGTTGCCAGCCGGAAAGCTCGGTTTTGAACTTCGCAAAAACGCGGGATACTTCGTCGAGACTCGCCTGGACCTTGCCGGTCGCCCCCTGGAGCACGTTGCCGACCACGGTATCCAGCGCGTTCGCGCCACCCTGGAGTTCGGCCTTGATCTGCACCACCCGCTCTTTTTTCTCCAGCAATGCGTCGATTTCGGTTCCGGCGACGCGGATTTTTTCAATATTCGCGTTGATCAGCAGGGTGTGATCTCTCGCCAGGGCGTCATCCACCTCCTGGACCGCCTGACGGACTCTGGTCAGGGCATCGGTTGCAGCGGCGGACTTTTTCTGCAGGCTGTCGGCGGCGGCTTGATGGGCGTTGCTTTCCTCCTGGAATGCCTGGTTCTCGATCTGCGTGGCCTTTTGCATCTGGGCGATGGATCGGGTGGCGGCATCATTCGCGCCGACGACCTCCTGGTTGCCAACCCGCACCGCCTCCGAGGTCTGCTCGGCCAGGGCGATCATCTTGTCGGCATGCTTGCGGGCCGCTTCAAAGTTTCCCTCCCGCAGGGCGGCTTCCGCCTGGGTCTGTTCCTGGGCGATACGCCGTTGGCGGGAGGCATAGAGCTGGACCGGGTCCATCCCTTTTTCTGCAATCCCCTGAATGCGGTCGGCCACCGAGGCGTTGAAATCCTTCCTCTGCTCGGCCAGTTGCCGGGCGGCATCCCGGTGGCGCATCTCCTCGGCGATCAGCTTGTCAATGTTCTGCCGATAAGCGGATTCGACCTTCTCCAGAATGCGCCGCTGGGATTGCAGCCGCTCCTCGTCGATGCGGGTGGCATCCAGCCCCAACCGTTTGGCGTTGTCGATCTTGGTCTGGTACTCCTTCTGGGAGAGAGACAGTGCTTCTGTCTGGTAATGCCGGGCTGCGGCCAGTCTGGCGTTGGTCTCCTCGATCACAAAGGTATTGGTCGCCTGTAGCATGGCCTGCTGGGAGAACTTCCGGGCCTCGGCTTCCTGGTTTGCCTGCTCGATCATGAACGACGAGCGCTTGTGTTCGGTGGCCTGATAGAGATTCACCTCGGATTGAAATCGGGCGCGGCGTCGTGCGAACTGCTCGTCCAGGGCAATGGTGGTGGTCTCGAAGGCCGACGTGGCGGCATCGACCAGGGCTTTCCAGGATTTGGTCTCGTCATCCACCGCGTCCTTGAGCTTGCCCCGGTGCAGCACCAGGGCCTCGTTGTATTTTCCAAGCTGCAGATCGGCGGCACCAATGGCATCCACCAGCCCCTTTTTCGCTGCCGCCACCGGACCGGAGATGGCGATGGAGAACTGTTTGAGGCTGTCGGCCAGGGTGACGACCTTGCCAGTGGCAGAACCGGCATCATTGGTCATGGCCCGGAACAGGGTGACGATCTGCTCTTTGGTTTGTGGATCGGCATGGATGCCATCCATCGCCTCTCCCAATGCTTCCACGGAGAGTCCGGCTTTCTTGGCCTCCTGCATCGTCTTGTTGATGGAGGCTGCCACCTCCTCATGGGTGCGACGCAACTCGCTGCCGGTGACCTTGTTCTTCTCCAGAGTGCCATTCAGGCGGTCGATCTGCTGCCAGTTTTTCTGGGCAGGCGATTGGGTGCCGCCCGTGGCACCGTACCGTTTCGCCATGCTCTCCTGGAAGGCGTCCAGCTCCTTGCGGGTCTCCCGCAAAGCCTTGGCCTGGGTCTCCAATTGCGAGGCCAGATCGAAACGGTCGCGGATTTTGAGCTGACCGATGAAGCGGTCGAGTTTTCCGGCATTGTCCTGGGCTGCATCGCCCACTTTCGCCATGATGCGTCCCTGGGCATCGAGCGAGAGGTTGGCCTCCGGCAGCAGGCTGGCCAATTTTTCTTCGGCTTCGATATGCTCCTTGCTGCCTGCCTTGGTGCTCTCCAGGGTTTGTTTCAGCTCCACCAGGGTCTTGATTTTCTCCTGGGCCGCTTCCCGATTCTTGCGCAGGGCGGCGGCGTTTTCCAACAGAGGCGGTACGGCGGATTCGGTGGCTTTGGAGAAGGCATAGGCCGCGATACCGGCGGCGGTCAGCACCGCGCCGATGGGGGTGAACGCCAGCCGTCCCGCTGCGACAGCCAACGCGCCCAGCTCGGCGATCAGTCCGACCACCTGGGCCCGCATCAGGCTCCAGGCCAGCCGCAGCGCACCGAAACCGGCGAAGGCGGTCATGACCGATACCGCACCGGCGGACA
>JADGCJ010000258.1 GCA_015229045.1 Magnetococcales bacterium | reverse complement strand
TATTTTTCATCGGATCCAAGATACAAGGGGGCTGGCTCCCTGGCAGGTCCAGGACGGAGTCCTGGTGGGGTTTTGGGCGAAGCCCCAATGGGGTTTGGGGCGAAGCCCCAATAAAGTCTTTCATGTCAATATTTTTTCGATCACAAAAAACTACGTATCCCAAAGTTGAAAAACGACGCATCTCAAAATGGATTCGGTTTAGGGGGAGGCGAAAACAGTCATAAAAAATCCTCAAGCCCCCGCGTCGTCACGTTTGGCATGGACCATTTCAAGCGTATCTACGATACTCAGCAACTCCCATGGGCGACGAGACAACTCAGAGCCGGTGGAATGGTTGAAACATGGATGTTGATTCATGGGGCTTTGTCAAAATCGTAGTGGATTCAATGGGGGAGGTCAACATGGGTATGCCGGGACATGCCGTCTGCCATTTTACAGAGGAAGAGATTGGAAAAATTGAAATTTTTCGTGGATTGGCGCTGGAAAAAGTTCAGGAAATTCTGGATCATGGCGAGATTCGCACCATCAAGGCCAACGAGGTTCTTCTCTCGCCACAAATTGCCAACGGCTATTGGTATATCGTGCTGTCCGGGGAGTTTTCGGTGCACATCGACGCCTTGGACACCCCGTCCATCCGCACATTGACACGCGGCAGCTCCATGGGGGAGATCTCCATCATCGATGCCATGCGACCATCGGCTTTTGTCCAGGCCCTGGGCGTGTGCAGCGTGATCGCCTTCGATCGCGACAAGATGTGGTCGCTGGTCGAGAGCATCGGTGGCCTGAGCCTGAATCTGCTGCGCCTGCTCGCCCAGTGGATGCGCTCCAACACCGACCGGATCGTCCAGGTGCGCCAGGAGGTGATACAGCTCCATAACGAGGTGCGGGTGGATGGTCTGACCGGAGTGTTCAACCGACGCTGGTTGAATGAGGCCCTGGACCAGTTTCTGGACAACGAAGCCCAAGGCCAGGGCGGTCCCCTGACCCTGATCATGCTCGACGTGGACCACTTCAAAAAATACAACGACAGCCAGGGACACCACGGCGGGGATTGTGCTCTGATCACGCTGGGTCGCACCCTGTCCAAACACGTCCGCCCCCAGGATTGCGTAGCCCGCTACGGGGGCGAAGAGTTCTCCGTGGTCCTGCCGCAAACCTCCCTGGAAGGGGCGAGGATCGTGGCCGAACGCCTGCTGCAAGCCGTTCGTGAGGCAGTTGTTCAAGGGGGAGATGGCAAGCAGCTGCCTTCGATTACCGTCTCCATGGGCATGGCCCAGAGTGGTCAGGAGCACACGCGCACACGCGAAGGGTTGATCAAAGCCGCCGATGCCCAGCTTTACCAGGCCAAGAGCGGCGGACGCAATCAGGTGTGCGGCTGAGGAGAAGAGAGAGCGTGTCTGGCGAAAAAGCGCGAATCCTTATCGTCGATGACGAACCGATCAACCTGGACGTCCTGGTTGATCTGCTCAGGAAGGATTATCAAACCATCGTTGCCAAGAGCGGTGCCGCAGCCTTGAAGCGTGCCCGGTCAGTTCCGCCGCCCGATCTGATCCTGCTGGATGTCATGATGCCGGAGATGGATGGCTTCGAGGTCTGCAACGTACTTAAAACCGATACGGCGACATGCGCCATACCTATCGTCTTTGTCACCGGAATGAGCGACGTCGCGGACGAAGCCAGGGGCTTCCAGGCCGGAGCGGTGGATTTTATCAAAAAACCCATCAGCGCTCCCCAGGTTTTGGTGCGTGTCAAAAATTGCCTGGAAATGGAGAACCAAAAACGTCACCTCCGTGAATTGAATGCGTTGAAAAATCGATTTTTGGGCATGGCCGCCCACGATCTGCGCAACCCCTTGAGTGCGATTCGCGGGTTTTGCCAGCTGATGCGCACGGTGACGTTGTCGGAAGAGGAGAAAAAACTCTATCTGGACACCATGTTTCATACCAGCAGCGATGCGTTGCATTTGGTCAATGACCTGCTGGATGTCTCCGTTATCGAAGGGGGACATTTACAAGTGCAGTTGGCCGAGTGCAGTCTGGACGACTTGGTGAAAGAGCGGGTGCGCCTCCTGGCCCCCAATGCCACCCACAAGGAGATTCGGATTTCCACCCTGTTGGAACCGCAACGACTCCCCCTGGATAAAAGTCGGATCCAGCAGGTGGTGGACAATCTGTTGAGCAACGCCATCAAATTTTCGCCTGCGGGCAGTACCATCGACATCCGGGTCACCGGGCAGGGGGGGTGCGTCTACCTCGATGTCAAAGACCGGGGTCCGGGCGTTTCCGATCCTGATCGGGAAAGGCTTTTCACCCCCTTCCAGAAGCTTTCCGCTCAGCCTACCGGAGGGGAGACCAGTACCGGCCTCGGGCTGTCCATTGTCAAAAAAATCGTCGAGGCCCACCAGGGGACCATCCGTGTGGAAAACAACACTGGTCCGGGGTGTACATTTCGCGTAGGTTTTGTCCGTTGATTGGAGACGATTGGACTGTCTGTCGAAAAGGTGCCAGCGCATGTGATAGACTGAAAGGGGCAGTTTGCTTGCGGGTCGTCTTGTGTCGGGTCATTTTTTTGGAGCGAGAAGGAGTCATTCCATGGTCCCCGTTGCGTCTCTCCAGGACAAGGAAATTTTTCACGGTTTCAACCAGACCACGCTGGAAAAATTGGCCAACCATTGCGAAATCGTCGAGTTCAAGGACGGTGCCAGAATCCTGAGTGCAGTCACCGGAGAGAGGATCGATCGCATCCTGCTGCTGGTACGGGGCAAGGTGGTGGTAGCCAAAAAGTTTCTGGAGAACGTCGCTGCCAAGGACATCTCTTTCCAGCACATTGACAGTCAGATCTATGGTGAAATCGGCTGGTTGCTGGGGACGGTTCCCTCGGCAGAACTCATCAGCTCCGGAACAAGCCGCTTCATTGCCGTGGATGGTGCCAAGTTAAGTGACCTCTGCCAGGAAGACCCTGAGTTTGGCCGGGAATTTTACAAACGAATGGCCGTTCTCCTGGCGAAACGCACCATGAACCTGACCGATCTGAGCAAGATTGTCGCCGACAAAAAACCAGCGGTTTTTGAGTTTTGAGGAAAAAGAGTGGTCACCGTTCCGTACCCCAGGTGATTCCATCGGAGCAACGCCCCGGCCCCCACTGGGATGTCGCCCCGGACCCCATCGAAAGATGAATCTTCCGAACCCCCTCTTTTTTTCAATTTGTTTTTGTAACTATTCAGCACCCGACAACGAAATCGGGGTCCAGGGGGCTGGCGACCGGACAGGTCCAGGACAGAGTCCTGGTGGG
>JADGCJ010000257.1 GCA_015229045.1 Magnetococcales bacterium | reverse complement strand
TGCTGGAAAGACATCAAGAAGAACGCTCACATGCGCAGCGTAGGCTTCTGGGACAGCTTTAAAAGCGTCCAATGAGTGCCTTGCCACCTTCAACTTGGTGAAGAGGTGACTGCTTGATGATGACGCAAAAGCTTCTGCTGCCTCGTTGACAATGTTCTCAGGTCGAACAAGCTGATCAAAAGCATCTACGAAAATTGGTGCGGTGGAATCCGCAGAGAACAGTCTTACATCATAGCGCAGGCCGGAAAATTCCGACTTATCTTGAAGCGCAACCAAAGCATTCGCGATGTCACTGCCAGCCCCCGGATTGAAAACGTTAATGGATAATTCTCTCACATAGGGGTGTTGGGAAAGGTATCTCTCCAGCTTCTCTGCCAGAATTTGGCCTGAGACATCAGATCCAGCGGCTTCTGGTTCAGGAATACCGAGAGCTGCACAGATATCCGACACCAAACCTCTGGAATTATCCTCTGTGGTAGGAGCGTACATCCCCCAGAATGCATTCAAATTCTCAACACTGATGAAAATCCGGCCATCATCGACGGGAATCCCCATGGGGAATCCTGACGGCTGGAGTACCTCCAGAAGAGCACTTCGAACGGTTGGCAAATGGTCACGTCCACCGGACTGTATTCTGGCAATCCATTCCTTTCCCAGGCATCCCCATCCGGAGAGCCAAAGGGCGCGTAAAGGATGCGTTGGCGCAACCAATATGGCTTCTCTGCACTTGCCTCGGTAATCAGTTAAAACGGCATGGATAGAGTCAACGGCCAGAACACTCTTTAAAGCTTGCAAATGGGCCTGACGTTCAGATCCGGTTGATGTTTCTGCTTGCCGCATCTGACTGCAAACCAGATCCAAAAACGATTGGGCATACAGCAAGCATTTGTCCGAACCCTCTGGCAATGCACATCCTTGGATCACAAGTTCAGATTCTCCATGTCTGACATGGGAAAAGAAATCCCCTCTGGCGGCCAGGAAGGATTTCATGGCGTTGCTGGATGGTGTGATCAGACCAATTTCGCAAGGATGCTCCGCTGTGTTCATATTGATTTGCATCCGCCATCCTGATGGATGGTTGGGATTGGCAAGAATACGTTGCTCGATGTTCTTCAACACTCGGGAAAGGTGAATCTGGACCATGCCTTCCCTGCCGAATTTCACATGCAACATCTCCTGGCGGGAAGTTCTTCTGGCTCCTTCGGCCCATGCAACATTTGTTGGCTGCACTGCCCAGGGATCTCGGTCACTCCCAAGTGCCGTCATCTGCAAGCGCAGACGGGCATGCTCCAGACTTTTTTCAATTGGGATGGCTCGTTGAGGAGGATCTACGTCAATAGACACCCCGCCGGGAAACACAAAGAATGGTTGACTATCGTAAAGTTTTGAAGAGATATCGTCCGCATCATCCTCATTTTCCATGGGAACGGGATCACCTTCTGCAGTCCATGGCAGAACCCGGATGAAATGCCACCCTTCGCTGAACTCGACTTTGTTCAGGTTGGTCAAATCGACGGTGCATCTATTACGGTTTGATCTCCAGACCTTGACCTTTTTCGACTTGCCAATAGGACCCCCATCCTGGGCCATGATTTGAACTGTGAAATGGTCCAAGCCCTGGACCTTTCCTGGGTGGGGATTAACCTCGAATACAACATTCAATTTCTGTCGTTCTTTTGGGACCAGTATCTGCTGACCAATCAAATCGATGAGACACTCATTTTTTTCTCCATTTTTTACAAACGGAAGATCAATCTCAATGACAGATAACTGAATCCTGCCCAGGGTTGACTCTTCCTTGAACGCCCAGTTATCGAATGAAATTGGCCACCATTCCTTCTGCAGGACAACAGGCTTGGTCCATACTTCTGGTTCCTGAATATCCCATTTGATAAAAAACCGGTGAAGGGTCTGCTCCAACGACCGCTCTTCAAGATCCAGGTCGACGACCCTTCCCCGCGTCGAGGCCGGAGATCCCATGAGATGCCGAACACAAAGCAGATTCCTTCGAAGCCTGGCATGAACGACAGCCGGTTCTACGAACAATTTGAAATCCGGAATGAGCGTCAACTCGTACAGACTTGCGCCCAGGGTCTCGCCATCAATGCCATTGGATAGTGCCGTCAGCAGAAACCTCACCTTGGCCATGTCATTCCCGAATGGCCAGCCTTCGTCCGTCAAGAATTCAAACAGACTGCGCACCTGTCCCACCAGAGATGATGGCACACGTTGCAACAGAATCTGAATCAGCTCTCGATAGAGTTGTGGAAAGGCGAGTTCTTCGAATGTGGCAATGCCGAATGAGTCTTCAGCACTGGTCCGGAGCGAAGCAGGGATGAAGACCAGCAACGGGGACCGCAATCGCCCGTTGGTTTCCGGGTTCCGAAGTTCAACCAACTTGGTTGATGTGATCCGGAAGGGACGACGTTCATCTTCATGAGATCCCAGAATGAAGATATTGCCGTCTGGCATTCCTCGCCTCAGCTCCGAACAAACCGTTTCCATAACGGCTTCGTCCAAGTCGGTGATGCGCATGCAGTGGCCGACTCCACGGTCGTTCAGTGTCGCCTCGATTCTGGGCGACAGAAAGTCCGAGATTGCGGAATGCAACTGTCCTGGCAACAACTCTTTGAACTGGTCGCTCATGCCTGCCTTCCATCATTCGTGCTGGGGCGCTGCCGTTCGATGGTATACCGAGGCGATATCTTTTGCGTCACGTAGGCATCCGAGAGATCTTCGAAGAAACCAATCTCCCGCAGCCTGGTTTTGAATGTCTCCAGATTCAGGCGAAGGGCGCGCCTCTCAAGAATGCTGGTCCCTTCACCAGCCTTCTTCGCTTCCGGGAATCGGTCAAGATATAACCCATAACGACCTCGCAGAAAGGCCAGCAGATCATCGACGCGCACTTCACGGGTCATGAAACAGCCTCCGGCCTGGGTCAGGACCGCCAGTTGGATCAGCACCTCCAGAAGTTTACTTCCCAACTGAAATCGACGCGGGCTTCCCTTGGAACGTGCCTGAGCCAATAGCCCGCTATCCCGATTTTTCAGCAACAAGGAATCCAGACATTCCGTGATGTACTGCCGGTGATATTTGCCCCGATACGCCATCAGGATCTCGATGAAGGTCTCGAACTCATCCAACCCCATGGCTGTGGCTTTACGGATCTCCGGGTCCAGATCGTCCGCTCCTTTCCCGGTTGTTTCGATCAAACTTGCCAATCGAAATTTGAAATAGGCCATGCGCTCGTTGTCGTGTTCGGGCTTGAGCAGCGACACCAGATCGTCCACCAGGAAATCCCCTGAAG
>JADGCJ010000256.1 GCA_015229045.1 Magnetococcales bacterium | reverse complement strand
CCTGACAAAGGCTTTCATGTCCAGGCCTTTCTTGATGGGATACCTGGGCAGTTACTTTTCTTGTGAAAATTGCGCAGCGATCCTTATGGTCGGCGGGTGGGGGGAGGTTGATTCACACATATCAATGGGGTCGGCCCTGCCACCATGGCGCGGGCGCCTGAGAGGGGTTGAACAACCAGTCGTCGGCGCCGATCAGCGACTCCAATAGGTTGTTCAAGGCCGGCAGGAGCTGATTGACATCGTGCCATTGCGGGTCGCTGAGCCAGGCATCCAGCTCCTCGGGGGGAATCTCCCGGGCATCGGCGCAGGCGGCGAGCAACAGAAGGGCTTTGGTCCGCTCCTCGGGAGTGGGCGGTTCGCTCCCCCTGCAGCGCAGCAGCAGAAGAGGAGCTGCCGCAGCCACCAACAGCCCCCCCGGCGAGTCCGGCCCGAATTCGTTGACCATTTCCGCGCAGCGGTTCAACAGCACGTCCGGCAGCACCGGAACGCGCAAGGCCAGCCACAGGGCCTGTGCCCGGCCAGAACGAATCGCTTCTTTGTCGAGAAAGGCATGGTTGTTGACCACGGTGACCATGTCGGCCCAGGAGTCGGCGCGTTCCAGGCAGGCAATGGCCTGGAGATTCAGACGGATGGCTTCGGAATGGTCTTTGGCCTTGAAGGTGACGAAGGCCATATTGGCCAGGGTGTTGGCCTGTCCCTCCAGATCTTCCAGGGTTTCGCGAATCTCCAGGGCATGCCGAAACAGGATCATGGCGCGCTCTGCATCGTCGGTGTAGGTGGCGAGCAGGGCCATTTGGTGCAGGGTGGTGGCCTGTCCGGAGCTGTCCCCCATGCCTTGATACCCCTCCAAGGCCTGGCGATAAAGGTTCAAGGCATCCTCATGGTTACCATCACGGGTGGCCTGGTTGCCCTGTTTCAGGAGCAGAGCGTTGGGCGAATGGTCATGGCTCATGGCGCGTTTTCACTTTCGAGGAGGGGTTCTCTCTCCGGTAAGGGGTTGCGATCAACCCAGGATGACGGGAGAATCACCGATCAGGAGGGTTTCCAGATGATCACCCAGATAGATGACGGTTCCCTGGCGACGAAACGGTGTATGGTCAGTAAAATCGAAGGTATAAATGCGACGGATGCACATTTGACCCGACGTGGCCCTCTGCAATCCCATGGAGCAGATGGTCACGGTGTCATCCAGGAGTTGAATGGCCATGTCGTCACATACGCGCCGGGCCAGGAGCAGGGCACGCTCCCGGGCGCACATCTGAAAATACCAAACGGCGACGAGCAGAGCCAACAGGGGAAGGAGCAGGGACTCGGTCATCGTTCAGCCCATAGGCAGGCGGTGTACTCGATATCCTCATGCCCATTTGCATTCATCGCGGTAACTTCGTCAGCTGCGTCGTCGGCTCCTCACCGTACCAACACGTACTGTCTCGTCGCCTCCTCCTTGCTGCCTCGTTCCCGCATCGATTGCAAATGGGTATCAGGCCATGACGGGTCCGGCGTGGTCAGGGAGATCCCCCTCCCTCTTGGCACGATACATCGAACCAACGGGAAAGACAAAAGAAAAATGACATTTCTCTGGGGCATGATGTTTTATGTCTGGATGTTTTCCTTCCCTGTTTTTGCCCAGGATGCCGTGGATTATGCCCATCAACGCATCACTCTGGCCATGACCGAAGAGCCTCCCACCCTCAACAGCATGAAAGCGACCGATCAGGTGAGTCTGTTCATTCTCAACCATATCGGCGAGGGGTTGTTGCGTCATGATCAGCACGGGCAGCTGATCCCCGGGGTGGCGGAGAGTTGGAGCATGAACGACGCGGGGGCGGTTTTTCATCTGCGTTCCACGGCACGCTGGAGTGACGGTCGGCCAGTGACGGCCCATGATTTTGTCTTTGCCTGGCAAAGCGCCGTGGCACCGGAGACCGCCTCGGAGTACGCCTTTTTTCTCTTTCCTATCCGCAATGCGCAGGAGATCAACGACGGCAAGCAGCCCCCCGGCAATCTGGGGGTGGTTGCCGTGGATGATCGCACCTTGCAGGTGACCTTTGCCAAGCCGTGCAGCTATTTTTTGAGTTTGACGGCCTTTGCCACCTATTTTCCGGTGCGGGAGGATTTTTTGCGCAGCCGGGGCGAACGCTATGCAGCCGATGAGGCCGATCTGCTGTTCAATGGTCCTTTTCGTCTGACCCGGTGGGTACATGGTGCCACTTTGCGTCTGGAGCGCAATGATCTTTACTGGAACCGGCAACAGATTCATTTGCAGGAGATTGATATTCCTTATATCACGTCCAATCCGGGGACGCTTTTCAACCTGTTTCGCGATGGCAAGATTGCCATGGCCGGCCTGGATGCCGAAACCCTGAATGAGGCGTTGCGACGCCAATTTCGCATTCGTCGCTTTGCCGACGGATCGGTCTTTTTTCTCGAATTCAATTTTCGCCCCGGGCGTGTGACGCGCAACCTGAATCTGCGCAAGGCGTTGCAGTTGGTCTTCGATCCATCCGAGCTTGTCAACAAGGTGATCGGGCTGCCTGGCACGTTGCCCACCCCCTCGTTGTTTCCGACGTGGCTCAAGGGTATGGAGCGACCCTTTCGGGAGGAGTTTCCCCTTCCCCAGGTGACCGTCAACCATGCCCAGGCCCGGGAACATCTGGCGATCGCCAAAAAAGAACTCGGCGTGACCGACATGCCCCCCCTGGTGTTTTTGACCGGCAACAGCGACAACGCGGCCATGGAAGCGGAATATTTTCAACACCTCTTCAAGCGCGAACTCGGTTTGCGTCTGCGTATCGACAAGCAGACCTTCAAACAGCGTCTGGCTCTCATGAGTGCCGGGCAGTTTGACATCGTGTCGGCGGCCTGGGGTCCGGATTTTGATGATCCCATCACTTTTGGCGATCTTTTTGCCTCCTGGAACCAGAACAATCGGGGACGCCATGTCAGCCCGGTTCTCGATCGATGGGTGGCTGTCGCTCGCGATGCGACCGATCCTGTCACGCGCATGCAGGCTTTTGCCAAGATTCAGGAGTTTCTCAGCCAGGAGGTGGTCATTCTGCCCGAGTTTGAGCGGAGTCTGATCTATGTTCAGAATCCCCGGCTCAAGGGGGTGGTGCGGCGCATCTTTGGCGCCGATCCGGATTATACGCAGGCCAGGGTGGTGCAAGCGGAACCGTCGGCCCAGGGGGGGTACGCCCCATGATTGAGTCGTTGTGCCGTGTTCACAAAGAGCGGCGCGTGATCGGGACGCGGGCTTTGATCATCGTTTCGGCCATGGGCCTATCGACAACGGAGTCCAGGGGGCTGGCTCCCTGGCAGGTCCAGGACAGAGTCCTGGCAGGTCCAGGA
>JADGCJ010000255.1 GCA_015229045.1 Magnetococcales bacterium | reverse complement strand
TGTTTCGGTGATCTCGCCCAGATAGCCAAGCACATGCGCCCCCAGGCTGCCAAAGGGATAGTGCCGCCGGGACTGTATTTGAATGATGGCACCCGGAAACAGGTGGCTGCGCACCTCGATGCGGCTGACCTCCCGCCAGGTCAGGTGGGAACGGATTTTGACCGGCAGAAAAGAGCGCTGCTTGCGGGCCTGTTTGAGGATTCCCTCGATGTCCTTGTCGGTGATTTCGATGTAGGCACGCAATCTTTCCAGGGTTTTCGGCAGGCCGCCCGAAAGTTCCGGGATGACCGCCAGCCGATAGTCAGGCCGGTTTTCCACCAAAATCGAGCCGTTACGATCAAAAATGTGGCCACGTGGGGCTGGAACCGGTTGCAGGCTGATGCGATTGTTTTCCGCCAGGTCGCGATACTCCCCCCCTTTGAGCAACTGCAAATGAAAGAGCCGAATCCCCAAAACCGAAAACAATACCCCCCCCAGGCCACCAATGAGGAGAAGACGGCGTCGGGCATCCACCCTGAACAGTTCGTGATCGTCTTCCAGCATTCAGGCACTCTCCAGCCACTGGCGGTGAACCCAGATCAGGGCAGAGACCAACGGGGCAGCCATCAGGGAAGTAGCAATGGCCCGGTATCCCGGCAGATACCACTGGGTTCCAGGATACCGAAACATGGAAATCATCCCCATCTGCACAAGCTGCTCCAACAGGCACAGAAGGCCCAGAACCAGGATCAGGAAAAGAAAATCCAAAGCCCGCAAACGGTTGCCAAAATGTCCCACCGCCAGAATGAGCAGAATATGCGTGATGGCCGAAATTCCCAGGGGCAGGGTCGTCAGGGAGTCTACGGCCAATCCACTGAGAAACGCCAGCCCGGGACCACACCGATCCGGACGGTACAATCGCCAATAAAACAAACAAATGAGTACCAGATTGGGACGAAACAGGTGCCACCCCGGCCAGGGAAGTGCCATTTCCTGTATGGTGATCGCCAGCAAAAGCGTGGTGGCCGGCATCCAGGGAGCGACAAGCGACCTGATCAAGGATTGGACCTCAACTGAATCTTGTGCCGAGGATCGTTATCGGGAACGAGAAGCAGCGATAGCTCCTCGATCCGATCAAAATCAACTGCCGGGGCCAGGGTGACTTTCTGGAACAAACCCACATCCGGAGGTGTAAAAGCCACGACCCGCCCCACGACCAGACCCCTGGGAAATATGCCCCCGATACCCGAGGTGATGACCAGGTCCTGGATTTGAATATCGGCATCCTTGGCGACAAATTCCATACTGATGACGTGATCGTTGGCACCGGTGGCAATGCCGGGAATACGGTTGCGTTGAATGCGCACCGGGGTTCGGGAGTTGAGATCCAGCAGGGTCAAGGCCACCGAATGGTATTGACCAATCTCGACAATCTTGCCCACCAACCCTTCCGTGGAGATGACGGGGGTATTGATGCGCACGCCATCCATCCTGCCGGCGTTCAGGATCAGGGAACGGGCAAAGACCGACGAGGAGATGCCCACAACCCGGGCCGAAACCGTCATGTAGATCGGATCCAGCCGCATGTTCAGCAGGTTCCGGAGACGGCGATTTTCCAGCACAAGTTCCTCTTTTTGTACCAGAGTGACCTTGCGCTGCTCCAGCTCTTTTTTCAGGCGTTCGTTTTCTTCGTGGACAAGAACCCAGGAATCCAATGTTCTTTTGGAAGTTTCGTAGGTTTCCAGGGAGACATGCACGAGTTGTTGCACCGGTCCCACCAGATCCAGGACCATTTCCTGGATGGCATGATAGGCGACGGTCCCGGTGCGGACGGACAACATCAAAAAGATCGCCACCAGCATGAAGATCGTGGCGGCGATGGTATGGCGATGCTCTCTGAGCAGATTGAACAAGGAGTCCAAGTATTGGGCTCCCGATGTCGGCTAGCGATCCATGAGGAGATCGGACATGGCGTCCAGCTCTTCCAATGCCCGACCGGAACCCATCACCACACAGGAGAGGGGATCTTCCGCAATGATGACCGGCAGGCCGGTCTCTTCGGCCAGGAGTTTGTCGAGACCCCGCAGGAGGGCACCCCCCCCTGTCAGGACAATGCCTCGATCCACGATATCGGCAGCCAGTTCCGGCGGTGTCCGTTCCAGGGCGATGCGCACCCCTTCGACGATGGCATTGATCGGTTCGGCCAGGGATTCGAGAACCTCCGGATCGGAGATGATCTGGTGTTTGGGGACGCCATTGACCAGGTCACGGCCCTTGACCTCCACCTCCAGGCGGTCAGGCAGGGGAAAGGCGGAGCCAATCTTGATTTTGATGGTTTCGGCGGTACTCTCTCCGATGAGGAGGGAATATTTCCGCCGGACATGGGCCACGATGGCCTCATCCATCTTGTCGCCGCCCACCCGAATGGAGCGGGAGTAGACGATGCCACCCAGGGAAATGATGGCCACCTCGGTGGTCCCGCCACCCACATCCACCACCATGGAACCGCTCGCATCGGTCACCGGCAGACCGGCACCAATGGCTGCTGCCATCGGTTCCTCGATCAAAAACACTTCCCGTGCCCCGGCGCTGTCGGCAGACTCGCGAATGGCCCGGCGTTCCACAGGCGTGGCTCCGTAAGGAACACAAATGATGATACGGGGCGAATTGAAGTGACGCCGTTTGTGAACCTTGCTGATAAAATGTTTCAGCATGGCCTCGGTCACGGTAAAATCGGCGATGACGCCATCCCGCATGGGCCGGATGGCCACAATGTTGCCCGGTGTGCGCCCCAGCATGCGCTTGGCTTCGGTACCCACGGCAAGCACCTTGCGAACCCCGCGTGAGCTTTCGTGGATGGCCACCACCGATGGCTCCGACAGGACGATCCCCTTGCCGCGCACATAGACCAAGGTATTGGCCGTGCCCAGATCAATCGCCATGTCCATGGAAAAAATGCCCATCAGCTTGCTGAACATGCCAAATCCCTTGCGTTAGAACAGGTATGCCCGGAAAAGGTTATTCTCATGCCCCTTGAACAGCTATGCCCCTCCGGCTCATGCAAAAAGGATTCCCATTATGCAACAAAGTTTCGGTCCAGCATGGAAATCTTCTTTGACGCCGGATACGTTACCATGGTGACATAACCCCAGCAAGGTGGCGAACCCCTACTGCCAACAAGGAAATTTCCTTGTCTTCTCCAAGGAGATCGTGTGTCGAAATTTCGCAAGAGAACCATCGTTGACCTGGAAGAACTGGATCGGCAGATTTCCGCCATTCTCGATCAGGCCGGAGCGCGTGCCGCCCTTGACGCCAGTCGGAGTGCCCTGCTGGAGGTATTCCGTCAGCATTTGCAACAGGGCCGGGAGCGATTGCGTCAAAGTCACCTGGAGGGGGCCACAGGTCAGTAC
>JADGCJ010000254.1 GCA_015229045.1 Magnetococcales bacterium | reverse complement strand
CAGACCCCACCAAGGGGGCAGGCGGAGCCTCCCCCTTGGATCCCCCAACCACTTTAACAAATTGACCATATTCGGGCTTCGCCCTCAATCCTTTGCATTCTCGCTTAAAAAATTAATCCCATTCGGGCTTCGCCCTCAATCCTTTGTGTCGTTGTCCCTGTTCATATGACCACCCTTTCACGCAAACACCAAATCGCCACCGCCTTCGCCGCCGCCGAAACCTACCATACCCGGGCCGAAGTCCAACGCCAAGTCGCCATCCGCCTCGCCGACCACCTGCACACCCTCACCCTGCCCCCCACACCCCGTATCCTGGAACTGGGCTGCGGATCAGGCTTCCTCAGCCAACATCTGCTCGACTTTTGGCCAACCAGCCACATCCTGCTCACCGATATCACCCACCCCATGATCATGCGCAATCGCGCCGAATTGAAAAAAAAATCCGGCCACTATCACCACGTCGTCATGGATGGAGAGTATCCAGCCGTCAACACAGGATGGGACCTCATCACCTCCAGCATGACCCTGCAGTGGTTCGATAACCTGCCCATCGCCCTACACCATCTCGCCACACTCCTGAATCCAGGCGGCTGGATCGCCTGCTCCACCCTGGGCCGGGACACCTTCCACGAATGGCGGCAAACCTGCGATCACTTCAATATGCCCTGCGGAACCCCCCTCTACCCGACCAGCGATCAGCTCCAGGCCCTGTGGCCCCCAACCGGCCAAGGCAAGGTTACGGAAGAGTCCATCAGAGCCAACTATCCAAACCCTATGGCATTCTTGCAGGATCTGAAAACACTCGGCACCCATCGGGCCGCCCGCGACTACCAACCCGCCACGGCTGGCCACATGCGACGCCTGTTGCGCAGCAAAAATTCGCCTCCCGGTTTCTCCGTCACCTACCACGTTCTCCATGGCTTCTTTCAAAAGAGGAATTGACGCATGCAAGACGCGTTTTATGACCATTTGACGCGCCTCGCCCTGAACGGCGAAGCGATCCCCGAAAACGACGCCCTGCGCATCCTGACCGATCCGGAACTGGAACTGCTGCCGCTCATGCATGCAGCCTATCAGGTGCGCGCTCGCCATTTTGGACGCCGCGTCCGCGTACAAATCCTCAATAATGTCCAGAACGGCTATTGTTCCGAGGATTGCAACTACTGCGCTCAGGCAGCAGGCAGCGAAGCAAAAATCACCCAGTTTCGCCTGAAACCCGATGCGGAAATCATCGAGGGAGCAAGAAAAACCTGGGAAGCGGGAGCTTATCGTTACTGCATCGTGCTTTCCGGGCGTGGACCTACCGAAAGCCGGGTTGCCCACATGGCGGGTCTGGTACGTCAGATCAAGGCCCAATGGCCGGTGGAAGTGTGTCTCTCGGCAGGCTTCATCGACCAGGAGATGGCGCAAACCCTCAAGAATGCCGGACTCGATCGCTACAATCACAACCTCAACACCGCCGAAAATCACTACGGCTCAATTTGCACCAGCCACAGTTACACCGACCGGCTGAATACCCTGGAGACCGCCCGCAAGGTGGGCCTGGAAGTGTGCAGCGGGATCATTATCGGCATGGGAGAGACCCCCGCCGAGGTGGTGGAGGTGGCGATGACCCTGCGTCGGCTCCAGGCGCGTTCCATTCCCGTCAACTTTTATGTCCACATTGACGGGGCGCGTCTCGGGGCCGTCGATGCCCTGACACCGGCTTACTGTCTGCGTGCCCTGGCCCTGTTTCGCTTCACCAATCCGGATGCGGAAATTCGTGCTGCCGGTGGTCGCGAAACCAACCTGCGCACCCTGGAAACATTGGCACTCTACCCGGCCAACGCCCTTTTCAGCGAGGGGTATCTCAATACCGGGGGAGACACGACAGCAAAAACGGTGCGCCTGATTGAAGAAGCCGGCTTTGTCGTGGAACGGATCGAAGAGAAAGATGAATAAAAAAACGGTCTGGACCCCGATTCGTTGCCGGGTGCTGAATGGTTACCATGGTTTTTCATGTGCGGACTGCATGAACTCCCGCAGCAGGGAGGTGGCATAGGAACCGCGTGGCAAAGAGAATTGAAACCATAAATCATCACCCTCCCAGGCAAGGGAGAGGTCTGTGGGTATGACTCGCAAGGCCCGTCGTTCGCCTTGGACAGCGAAATCCACCAGTCGGGCGATGGTCTCGGCTTCCGCCGCCGCCACATGCGCTTCCATGTCGCCAGGTGCGCCAGTGGGCTGCATCAGGTCACGACCAAACAAGGGGCCTGTGGGATGAATCTCCCCGGCGGCAAAACGGGGGTGTTCCACCAAGGCTGTCGTCACGGAAAAACAGGCCGAACGCCCCTGAAGCTGGGCAATATCTCCGTCCAGGAGTTGCGTAAAATATCCACCATCGAGACGGTTGGCCAAAACCCGATTGAACAGCTCGGAACGCACGGCAGAGAGATAAAGACCCCGCTGTTTGCGGTTGCCCTGAACTCTTTGCCCGGCCAACATGGCCATGCCGGTCTGGGCATTGTCTCCCAGACGACCAAACCGCTGTGGCCCAAAATAGTTGGGAAAGCCATGGCGCATGATCCATGCCGCCGTTGTGGCTGCATGTTGTTGACGGGCCTGGTCACTGTGGCATCCGCGCAGACAGATGCGAAAATGGTTTCCGGTCAGATGACCAATACGAATCTTGCGCCGATGCCGGGCTGAGGCAAGAATGCGCAGACTCGCCGGAAGAAGAGGCGTCAGGTCAGGCAACTCCCTCTTGGGCAAATGAACGGAAAACTCCTGTATCGCCAGAGCCCAACGATCCTTGAGACCGGCATAGCCGATCGCCGCGCGAGAACATTGGCAGGCCCGGGCCAGCCAATCGACGACCTGTTCCGTGCTCATACCGGATTTTTCGATGGTCAGGATCCAATGCTCTCCGTCGCCATCGGGTCGTTCGGGGCGGATTTCCGTCACCTGAAAAGTTTCCGGACTGGTTTTGATCTCGCCGCCAAGAGCAGCCCCCAGCGTGGCCAGAGGCAGATCAGGTTGAAGCAGGGTATTTTTTTCCATGGGGAGCAATTTTCTGTTTGACTTTGACTGTGGCGCCGATTATTAGAGTCCAATGTCCTGCCAGCTGAACGATCAGTCGGTTTGCATCCCTGAACAAGTGAGACGGCCCGCCAGAAGACTCTTCGGCTCAACCCGGCGTGGGATTGCCGTGTGGCCGGGTTTTTTCTGCCAGGCGGTTCACAAGCGTTCCTCGAATCCGGGCTGACTCGCCACGACCTTGCCTCCCTTCCGGGCCAAAGGCAAGTATCGCTTTTTTTTTGATTGAACTGCGTTCATTTTGAAACATGACCTTTTCCAAAAAAATGGGTAACTATTCGGTACCCCCTCAAGAAAGGCCTGGACATGAAAGCCTTTGTCAGGGCTTCGCCC
>JADGCJ010000253.1 GCA_015229045.1 Magnetococcales bacterium | reverse complement strand
AACGTGATCTTTCGTGCTTTTATAATTATTTTAACCCTTAAAATACGTAGGTTTAGAATAAAATCATGGAAATAAAGAACCGGTGTTACGTGGGGTTGCTGGCAGTTCTTGGGAGTGTTGGATCACTCTGGCCAACCGACGCATGGAGTGCGAGTCGAATCGACAACCCACTGATTGCGGCTATTCCCGTTGACTTCATCCTGTTTGGCGTTGTTTTGATCGGCGTGGCTCTGTTTCACCGCTTCGCACTCCTCATCGCGTCCAGTGGTTTGATCACGCTCCTGACCTACAATTTCCTGGTCACCGGTTTCAAGCATGGTCCCGGCATGGCTGGCTTGCTGGCACATGCAGCCCACGAGTGGGTCATTTTGACTAATTTGTTCTGTCTGTTGGTAGGCTTTGCCCTCCTGGCCGACCATTTTGAGCACAGCCATGTTCCTGAATGCATTCCCGGTCTTCTGCCGCGCGGATGGCAAGGGGCCTTTCTGTTGCTGATTCTGGTGTTCGTGCTCTCCGGCTTTCTGGACAACATCGCCGGTGCCATCATCGGCGGCACATTAGCCTTGTCGATTTACGAGCGCCGTGTTCATATCGGCTATGTCGCGGCCATCGTGGCAGCCTCGAACGCGGGCGGAGCGGGCAGCGTGATTGGCGATACTACCACGACCATGATGTGGATCGCCGGCATCAGCCCCATGGTGGTACTTCCCGCATATATCGCTGCAACGGTTGCCTTGCTGGTGTTTGGTATTCCGGCAGCCATGCAACAACATCGCTTTTCAGACATGAAAGCCATTACAGGCGGGTATTGCGGAGTCGATGGCGTTCGATTGTTTATTGTCCTATTTGTACTAATAGCAGCAATAATCACCAATGTAACGGTCAATCTCTTCTATCCGACATGGGCGGATCACTTTCCATTTCTCGGAGCATCTGTCATCATCGCTTTGATGCTCACCACCCCTTTGCGACAACCAAATTGGAGCATCATTCCGGTCACGACCAAAGGCTCTCTGTTCCTGTTGGCGCTGGTAAGTTGCGCTTCTCTCATGCCGGTTGATCAGTTGCCCGCGCCATCCTGGATTTCCACATTCGCCCTTGGTTTTGCTTCGGCAATTTTCGATAATATTCCTCTGACCGCTCTTGCGATTAAGCAAGGAGGCTATGATTGGGCGCTTCTGGCCTATGCGGTTGGATTCGGTGGATCGATGATCTGGTTTGGATCATCCTCCGGCGTGGCCATGACCAACATCATTCCCGAAGCGAGGTCCACGGGAGCCTGGATGAAACATGGTTGGCATATCCCAATCGGGTACGTGACCGGCTATCTGATCATGTTGCTGCTGATGGGTTGGCATCCCTTGCCGATACCCGGAAACGGTGCCGTGCCATGACGGATCGCGAATACTGAATGGCGTGAGTTGAATCGGAAACTTGCTTGGATCGATATTTGATCACGGCTACCAAGACGGCGATAAAACGTCTTTGAATGGCAGTGAAAAAGTCTTACTTCGGCTGTGCAGCTTTTTCCATTCTCCACGAATAGAGCAAAAAGTTCGTGGAAGCATTCTTTTTCCGACCAAGCAGTGAGCCTCCCGCAAAAAGTCCCTTTACCAGGTATTCAAGGTGGACATGGTTAAGCAAAATCAACAGGTTGCTAAGCCCGTTTTTTGCCAAAAATGGCTTCTTTCGGGGGACTCAAGCAGTGAGTCCCCCGAAAGAAGGCCGTCAACTCCGTGATCACCAGGCCGCTTTTGGCGTTGCCAAGGCAGTTTGAACGGTTTCCCTAGATCGTCCAGCACCAGGATGATGGCGTGCTGATCACTCCTGTGCGCCGGTTCCATATCCATACTGGTGATCACCTGGATCGGATTGCCTGCCGCGCATGTCTCGCTCAACTGCGCCTGACACCTCACACCTTATGTTGTCATCGTAGCTAGTATCTGGATCAAACGGACTTTTCAGGCTGTCGGACGGAATATCCGTAAGCGCCAATTCTTCCCCAGGGTTCCCGGCTTTAGCTGAATGATGCACCATCGTTCTCCACTGAAATTTTTCCTGGAGGGCGACGATATGGAAAAGAACACGAGGAGGATCCGTCACGGGCAGGCGTTTCAATTCAGCATGGTTGAGCCGGTTGTCCTGGCCGACGACCTCACCGAGGTCCAGATCAAGGCGTTCCGTTTGCTGGCCATCCGGGCTGATGCGTGGGTGGGATAAGCTGATCGAGTTGGGGCATCGGGAATGTCAAGCCCCTTAAATCTCGTGCTCGATCAGGGCCCGTTTGTCGCGGGGTTCTGCTTGGGTTGGGGATGGCTGCCAGTTTTTGGCCAGTTCCTGCGCCTTCGCGAGTTGTTCCGGGGGCATGCGTTTGGTCACCATCTCACGCAGTTTGATGGCTTCCTTGTTGCCACGACTTGCCGCCAGATTCAACCACATGTGCGCGTTGACATCGTCCCTGGCAACCCCCTGGCCAAGTGCATACAGGTGGCCAAGTCTGGTCTGAGCCGAGGTCTTGCCTTGATCTGCGGCCAGGCGCAACCATTTGGCAGCTTCCTTTGAATCTTTGGCGACCCCTTTGCCCTGCAGGTAGATCATGCCAAGGTTGGACTGGGCGGACGCATTGCCTTTGTTGGCTGCCAGACGCAACAATTTTTCCGCCTCCTTGAAGTCCTGGGTGACGCCTTTGCCCTGAAGGTACATCACGCCAAGGTTGGACTGGGCCGCGGCATTGCCCTTCTCCGCTGACAACCGGAACAGGCGCAGCGCCTCCTGATAATTCTGCACCACACCTCGACCGATATAATGCAGCACACCCAGGGTGCATTGGGCTGAGGCATTGCCTTTTTCAGCAGCACGTCGCAGGTTGGCCAGATTGTCATTCGCATGGACAGGAGAGATCATCAGTCCGAGCAGTCCGAGCAGTCCGAGCAGCGGCAACAGTCTGATAATTAAAATATTTTTCATTGACATACCAACATCTTGGGTTTCTGGTTCCAGGGGTGAGAGCGATTTTTGGTGTTGTCAACAAGCATCAAACGGTGCCTGCGCCGCATGGTGGATGAAAACATGTTCAAAAGTTCCATCGGCCATTTCGTACTGGACCCGAAGTCTTCTGTTCCCAGGCGTTTTCATCCTTCCAGTGCCCGACCATTCCAGCCGCGTGTGGTATGCGAACTTGCTGGATGTCTTAATTCTTCAATTCCTGATCGAATGGTCATGATCACGGTCGATTCCATAATGGATGCGTTCCTCTGGTTTGGCAACAGGGAAATGCCAGGAACTCGTGCAGCACGTCGCATGATCACGTGACCCAAGCCTCCCTATTGCACGACTGCCACGGTGAGACTTGGGGAGTTATAATCCGCATTGACAACTTCCTTGGTGTGCGCTAACTTTATTAAAAAATTTTATATAAAATGATATAATTTTAAATGGAATGATGTTAAATTATTTAGGTGTTTATCTTTAGGTGAATATATTTGGGTTCGTTAATCGTCAGTATCTGTCAGG
>JADGCJ010000252.1 GCA_015229045.1 Magnetococcales bacterium | reverse complement strand
TTGGTGGCGGAAGTCCGGCTTCGACCTCATCCGTCGGATCCCCCCGGCAAATACGCCCGGTGGTTGGCGAGGCAAGAGACGCCCCAGGTATTGCTTGATAGCAGCCCTAGCGTAGAATCCTCGATAGCATGGGCGGATGTTGTGGTGGGTTGTCAGACCATGGCGATGGTGGTCGCTCTACAGGCCGGTAAGCGGGTAATTTCGTCGATGCCACCGTGGGCACCGACCTGTGCGCTTCCCCATGGCGGAATAGAAAAGATGGCAGGACGGGGTGCTGTCGGCTAGGTACCTATTATAACTTGATGAGAAGATTTCATTATACTTTGTCACGTTCATCCTTTTGAATTTGCTGGTATATGATAATAGCTATTCAACTTTTGGTGCAAAGTCGAGGATGCAAAAAGAATGAGCGGCGCGGACCCACCAAAACAACACAGGAGACGCCAGAATTCAATTGGTTCAGCCTATAATAAACAAGGAATTGCGCAGCTCGCTGCATCTGATTAACGCATATGACAAAGTAGAGTAACAAGTGAGGCACTCCTATGTATGAAGAATCCGACACGCCGTTCAAGAACCTACACTACTGTGTACGGTGCTGCATGCCTGAGACCCAAGAAGGGGTAAAATTCGATGAGTTGGGGATCTGTCAGGCCTGCCAGTCGTCAGAGCAAAAGATCCACATCAATTGGGTCGAGCGAGAGAAGAAGCTCCGAAAGCTGCTGGAGAATGCCAAAGCTCAGGCTGGCAATAACTACGACTGCATCGTGCCTATTAGCGGTGGTAAAGACAGTGTGTACCAATTGCATGTCCTCGTGAAGGTCTACGGTATGAAACCGCTAGCGGTAACCTTCAGCCACAACTGGTACAGTGAAACAGGATGGTACAACCTCCAAAACGCGCTGCAGGAGTTCAATGTCGATCATATCATGTTCACCCCGAACCGTGATCTGGTCAACCGTATCGCTAATCGCTCACTTGGGGCAATTGGCGATGCCTGTTGGCACTGTCATTCTGGTGTTGGCGCGTTCCCGATGCAGGTGGCAGTCCGTTTCAACATTCCCCTGCTGATCTGGGGTGAGTCCATCGCTGAGTCTTCGGGCCGGGCTTCCTACAAGGATCCCGTCCACAAGTTCGACCGTGAGTATTTTCTCAAGGTCTCCGCCAAGCGGCAACCAAACGAAATGATATGCGACAGCCTTTCGGAGCGAGATTTGTATCCTTTCAACACACCAACGCTCGAGGAGATCGAAAGTGTGGGCGTTCATGGAATTCACCTAGGTGACTACATGTTCTGGGATGAAGAGCGCCAGACCGAGTTTATCCGCCAGGAGTACGGCTGGAAAGAAACCGAGATGGAAGGGGCGTACAAAGGCTACAAGAGTGCCGAGTGCATCATGGCTGGCATTCATGACTTCACCTGCTATCTGAAGCGGGGCTACGGTCGCTCCACCTTCCAGGCCTGCTTTGATGTTCGCAACGGACTCATGACCCGTGAGGAAGGCTTCAAGGTGGCGCAAACCATCGATTCGGAGCGTCCTGGTGCGCTGGATTACTACCTGAAGATCACCCATTTGTCCGAATTTGAGTTTTACGAAACGATGAAGCGGCTCAAGCATCTCAAGCTGATCGACATCGATGTGCCTGTTCGCCCCAAGGAACGTCAGAACCGCGAGGTAACGGTGCCCTTCTTTGAACAATTGATTGCAAAGCATCGCAACCGCCAAGATCCCCGTGAAGAAGGCTGATACCATGTTCAGAAAATATTCGATCTCCGAAATTCATCGTCAGTTCGAGGACGGCAGTTTGGACCCCGTGGCCGTCGCCGAGGCGTGCATTGCCCGTATCAACCGCTTCAATCCTGAATTCCACGCTTGGGTTTGTTTCGATCCTGATGCGTTGATTCGCGGCGCAAGGAGCGTCCGGGAATCTCTGGCCCGCAAGACATCGTTGCGTGCGCTGGAAGGCATTCCGGTCGGTGTCAAGGACGTGTTCAACACGGCGAACTTCCCGACGCAAATGGGAAGCGAACTTTGGCGTGGCTTCACGCCTGGCAATGATGCGCGCGTTGTCTACTATCTAAAGAACGCGGGCGGCCTTATTGTCGGCAAGACAGTGACGGCAGAGTTTGCGGTTCATGCACTCAACGAGACGCTGAACCCTCACAACGTTGAACTGACTCCGGGCACTTCGTCGAGTGGGTCTGCAGTCGCCGTCGCGCTTGGCATGGTGCCAGTCGCACTTGGCACGCAGACGGGAGGGTCCATCATTCGTCCGGCCAGTTTCTGTGGAGTCTATGGGTTCAAACCGTCGTTTGGGCTACTTCCCCGCACAGCATCGCTCAAGACGACGGACAGTCTCGATACAATCGGTTTCTTCCTCTCACATCCGAGCGACATGCGGCGCGTACTCGATGTCCTCCGCGTACACGGGCCAAATTTTCCATGGAGCTACCGTGCACTGAAAGATCACGACAGACAGAATAAGCCCGCTACTCGACCTTGGAAGGTTGCACTGGTCAAGACTCACACATGGTCCTATGCACCTGAGTACGCCAGGGAGTCTCTGCTGAATTTTGCCCAGACATTAGGCTCTCAGAAAGAAGTCGATCTGGTAGAGGTGATGTTGCCGGCAAGTATGGAGCAGACGCATGAAGTCCACTCCACCATCTACGATAAAAGCCTCGCCTACTATTTTAAAGAGGAGTATCAAAGCCAGGACAAGATGTCATTAATTATGCAGGAGATGATCGCCCACGGCGAGAAGATATCCGTAGAGAATTACCATGCCGCATTAAGGACTCAGAATCAACTCATCGCAGAAATGGACGACTTCCTTACGGGTTTCGACGCGCTGATTTGCCTTTCCACAGCAGGGGCAGCACCCTTAAGAAATGTTCCTGAAGATCCAGACCCGGCACTCATGTGGACCTTAATGCACCTGCCCGCCATCAATGCTCCCGTGTTCACTTCAACGGGAGGCGAGCCTTTCGGACTTCAGATTGTTTCCAGGAAATATAACGACCACCTATTAACCAGTTTTATTGATTATCTGATAATGACGAACTTACTGCCGAAAAATCCAAATCCGCCTAAATATTTCTGAGAACCCATACCCGGTACTCATGGGGACTTTAACGCACTTGCCCGCCATCAGTGTTTCCGTGTTCGCCCCACCTGGAAGCGAGCCTTTCACACTTCGGATTTTTTTTCCAGGATATATAACGACCGCTTATTAACTGGGATCATCTAAGTAATGATGAACTTACTGCCGAAAAATCCAAATTCGCCTAGCTCTTTCCCATATAAAAATTCTCAAATCAACTTGCCAAAACAAAAATTAATAAAAAAAATATATACCGAGCCAGATTGCTATGGTGCTAGCAGTTTAATATCGAGATCGTTGCGACTGCCTTTTACGCCTTTTAGCTTTGCATATTGGCTACATGGATGGAATTTTATACCATTGCACTATAAAGAGGCATTTGGCCTGGATTATAATGGCACATATCTCGTGGCCAGGAAAGATGAAGAACAATTTTTGATAGACAATGGAAAAAAGG
>JADGCJ010000251.1 GCA_015229045.1 Magnetococcales bacterium | reverse complement strand
ATTCCCGCTCCATTTTCTTCAGGAACTCTTTCACCCATAGTGTGGTGTTAAGTGGCCAAAAATCTCCTGACACAAACATAACGGTCCCGAGAGAGCCTGAACGACCAGTGACTACCCCGGGCCCTTTCACTTTTGCCTCAACATGGTAACCGTTAATCCCTGTAGAAGCATAAATTGGAAAAGGCCCTTCTTTTCTTTTACTGACAGGCAGATCAAACCCTCTTTGCAGTGTCAGCAGTTGCCCCAACGTCTTCTTCTCCCACCCCTCCGGCACGCCGTCGATGATCTTCACATGCTCATGGCCGGGGAAGCGGAAGTGGACGAACCACTCCCGGTAGAGCAGCCGGGCCGCCTCCTCCAGCAGCCGGATGCGGCGGCGGTTGTTTTCGATGAGGTCGTCGTAGGCGGACAGGATTTCGACGATTCGCTGTTGTTTTGGTCGGCTGATTTTCGGGACAGGGACATTCCCTAAAATGCTTGTATTAAGGTTAAGCATCGTTGTCCCAACAGCATTTCGTTCCAACCACTGAACGATATGTGGCAGGCCCAAGTGGTAGTGCATAAACTGTGGAGAAAACAATTTTTCAGGAAGTTCGATTTTGATGCACCCGGTTCCACATAAAAATCCAGCCTGCTCCTCACCGATCAAAGCGCATTTGTTAATATCTCCCCTTCTTGGGAAAACAATATTCCCAGGGAAAAGAGCATGTCTTGATAATTGGTTGGCTTTCTGTTCTGGAATCCGTGCAACTGTAGATTCATCTACACGCCCATTCTTTATGTCTTTCGGCATAACTACCGGAATTCCCTCGTTAGTGTACTCATGCTGATGTAGTTGGGAACCAAAAGGCCCTGTCTGAATGAGGCCCCCATGCTCATTGATGACACCACCAAGCGTAAGTGAATCTGTCATACCCCCAACTCCTCAAAGTTGCGGGCAATGCGGTCGGCCAGATCGGATGCTTCCAGATTGAGGTCCAGCAGCTCCATGTGAATCTCCCGCAGGGACTCCTCGAAATCGAAATTCTCGTCCGGCTCCTCCGGGGCCACTCCTACGTAACGACCCGGGGTCAGGCTCCAATCGTTGGCTTTGATCTCGGCTCGGTCCACCAACTTCACCAAGCCGGGCACATGGCGCAGCTCGGCATCAGGAAAACGCTCCTGGAGCCAGCGGGCCTGCTTGAAGAAATAGCGTGCCTGCTTCAACTGCTCCACCGCCCCATGGCGAGCGGCGTCCAGGGCCTTGATGGCCTTGTTCACCTCACGGGTGATCCAGGCGTCATGGCTCTTGGAAGAAAGCTCCTTGTCGCAGATCTCCACCACCCTTGCGGCCAGTTTGTAGAGCAGATCCGCCTGCTTCACCAGATCCCGACAGGTTTCCACCAGCGGGGCGAAGGCCTCGGCAGCCCGGTGCAATCCGGCGTTGTCCCGGGGGCTCTTCATCCATGCCTCGGCGGCTTTCTGGATGTCCTGTTTGAACGCCTTGGCGTCGGCCCGCAAAGTCTTCTCCACCCCGATCAGCTCGGCCAGGGGCTCCTTGAGGGGTTCCGCATCTTCGTTATCTTTGAGAAAAGGCAAGATCCGGTTGATAAGCGCTGACAAGGCCGCAAGCAACCCGTTCAACGGCGCTTCGGTAGTCAGCAGTTCCCGGGCGGTCCGATCCAACCAATCGGTCACCAGGGCCAGGAAACGGTCACTCTGCCCCCGGTACAGCCAGACAATGGCAGCGAGGTTTTTCGTTTGTTCCGGGCTGAAGTCGTAGATCTTGCGGGTGACTTTGCGGTAGACGTTGCGGGCGTCGATCATCAGTACCCGGTCCCGCATCGCCTCGGACTTGCCCTTGTCAAAAAACCACAACTCGCAGGGCACGGTGCGGGTATAGAAAAAATTGGAGCGGATGGCCACCATCACATCCACATGGCCGCTCTCGACCATCTTGCGCCGCACCTCCGCCTCCTGCCGCCCGGCGGAAGAGGCCTGGGACGACATGACGAACCCGGCCCGCCCCGTCGCGTTCAAATAACTGTAAAAGTAGCTGATCCACAGATAGTTGCCGTTGGAGACCGCCCCTTTTTTGTTGACGCCCGGCAGGCCGAAGGGCAGGCGCGGGTCGTTCTTCACCTTCTCCGCATCCACCTCGTCCACATTGAAGGGGGGATTGGCCATCACGAAGTCCGCTTTGCCCATCAGCTCGTGGGGGTCTTCGTAATAGGTGATGGCTTTATGGATCTGCCCTTCCAGGCCGTGAACCGCCAGGTTCATCTGCGCCAAGCGAATGGTGGTGGGATTTTTCTCCATGCCGTAGAAGGTGGCCGCCTCAGCGGGGTTGCCGTTCAGCCCCTCGATGAAATGGGCGGACTGCACAAACATGCCGCCAGAGCCGCAGGCGGGGTCCAGCACCCGGCCATGGTCCGGCTCAATAACGTTCACAATAGTCTGCACCAGGGAGACTGGGGTGAAGAACTCGCCGCCGTCGTGGGCCTTCTGGTCGGCAAACTGGGTCAGAAAATATTCATAGATGCGCCCGAAGATGTCCCCGGAGGCCTTTTTCAATGCGGCATCGTCGAAGGTGTTGATGAGGGTGCCCAATACCTCGTTGTCCAGCTCCTGGTATTCCCCCTTGGGCAGCACACCCAGCAACGCGGGATAGTCCGCTTCGACGGTCTCCATGGCGTGGATCACCGCCTGGGCGCGATCCTGTCCACCGGGCAGCCCCACCAGATGGTCGAACTGGGCCTCCTCGCGCAGATACAGGGCGGACTTGCGGGAAAAATCTTCTTTTGTCAGTGCCCGGGTCTTGCCCCCTCGGGTGGGCAACCCGGCCACGATCTCCTCTTTCACTGTCAGGAACCGGCTGAAGGCGTGACGCAGGAAGATCAACCCCATGACGGGAAGGAAATATTCATTGCTGGCATAATTGGAGTTCGCCCGCAGGTTGTCGGCGCTGGACCACAACCGGCGTTCGATGGCTTCAATGTTTTCAAGCTGGGACATGCGCTCTCCCGCACTCAATGGGTCAATGGCTCAACCAGGTATGGGTGGACTGATGAATACGCCCGGAGAAAAGCCATCCCTGGATCCATGAAATCTATCGCATCGGGGAGGTTTAGGGAACGGAATGCAGTAGAGACCCTACTAATAACAGTATTTTTGTTGTAGAATAGGTCAGTAGTCAACAACGATGCAGGAGGTTTTCAAAGTGACCAGTCCCAGACGAATTCAAGCCAACCAGACCAATTCCTCCTTGAGTGCCGACCCCCGCTCCCAAACCGGAAAGGCCAAGTCCAGCATGAATGCTATCCGTCACGGCCTATTAAGCCGCCATCTGCTCATGGAGGGTGAACAACCTGAAGCTTACCAAACCTTGGTTGAGGATCTCCACTGGACTTTCCGTCCCGTGGGAGCCTTGGAACAGGGACTGGTGGAGCGGATCTCGCCCCTGGCGATAGGCACGAGTAGTGGCGTAGTCGATGACGGCTTCAACCTTCCTCGAACACGGGAAGCGGTTTCAGCCTTGATGGTCCAGATCGGTTTCAGGCGATGCAGAAGATCCTACCCACGATCCTACCCACAACCGTGTCTCGGATTCAAGTGAATTCTATTGTACGTCTTTGGACGGTAA
>JADGCJ010000250.1 GCA_015229045.1 Magnetococcales bacterium | reverse complement strand
CCGCTCATCGCACTCCCCACCTGAAACCGGGGAGAGGATCCTCCGAGGTTTGTCACCGCTCCGGGCGGAACCGGGCCACCGTCGCCAGGAGCGGGGGCGGTCACAGGGGCGTTGCCGGGCTGGCCGCTGAAGAAGTGGGGCGATCCATCGGGGTTTTCGCCCATCGCATAGTCGTAGGCGGCATTCATGGTGGCCTCCATCCCGGGCATGATGCGCCCCCGGCGCTCGGCCTCCTGGGTATACCAGTCGGCCCGCGCCCCGATCAGCCGTGATTTCTCCTCCTCCTGCCGTTGCCGTTCCGCCTCCTTGGCCATGGCGCTGTCGTAAGCCTTGTTCAAGGTCTCTTCCAATCCGGGGATATTGAAACTCATCGCGTCCTCTCCTGTCCATTCCGTGGATGGGTGATTCGACGGCCAGAAATCGCAATCAAAATCAATCAGATGCAGCTTTGCGACTGCGGACCCTGACCACTCGGCGATGGTTGTATCACAAAAAAAATGAAATGATCATGCGAAGTAGTTCATCAATACCGAAAACCAGGCGGGAGGATGCCCTCGGCACGACCGTCCACGCCCTGCCGAGAAGAGGAGGCCCCCCCAATTCAACGGGATGGTTTGACCCGTTGCATTGGGGAGGGAAGACAAAACCGGACTATTCCTTCCCGGGTTGGCAAAAAGCCCGTCATATCCAGCGACAGGCTCAAAAGTCCATGGATGGATTTGTTCAACGGACCGTCAGTGCCCAAGAGCGATTTCATCAACAATTCGGCAAAATCCCACACCATCATTGAACTTCGTATTTGGCATCGGCACCCTGACATATTTCCCGGAAAACAACCCGTTCAATCCACAATAAATTTTTTGCACCTCCCATATTTTCGGGTTGTCTTCAATCACCATGGAAGATGAACCTATAGGAATCATCCAAAAACTCATCGTATCTTCATCATAATAATCATACTGTGTTACAAAAATCTTGTCACCCTTGCGAACGCCAACGGCACTTATCCAACACGTCCATCTTGTCATAAAAGCAGTACTTATCCCGACCAAATATTCATCGCCAATCGGGTAAAGTGCCATCCTCCCAAGACGCTCGACATAAAATGTGCCGGTATACGGATGGTCAGGATCGCGCCCATTGAACATTGCCAGACGTTTTTTGAATTCATTCTCAAGACAGACGACACTGCCATCGCAATCATCACACGAAGACAACCATGCTATTGTATTTGCCTCTATTATATCATCCATCTCATCAATTACAAACACAGAAATAATAGATCCTGTCGTATCTATTACCTTACGGTACAATTTCATAAGATTCTTGTCGGCACAAATGGCATCGTGCGTCGGCGACGCCTTCGACTTGCAATCCAGCCATCCTTCCAACAAGCCCTCGCCCGTCAGAAAAATCCATGAGATGGCGGCAATAACCAAGGATAAAAACCGTTTTTTGATCATGATGTCCTCAATTATAAAATTCGAGTCGATCGCTGATTCGTGCGTTGGTTGACCATAACCGTTCAGGGTAGCAGCGGCAAGCCGTGGTATCGACTCGCCTCAATAGAACAAACTGCGGGCAAGGAACTGCTTTACCTCCTGAATATTATTCCATGCCCCATCTGTAATAAATTCCGGTGAAATGCCCGTCCGACCCGCAGTATTTATGCTGAACTTGTCTGACTTCCGGGGAATCTTCGATCACCAATACCCGCGAGTCGCGCAATGTTATTGGAAACGTGACTGCATCTTCTTTCTCTCCAACGGTTACCAAAAGCCGTTTGCCATCCTGAACACCATGCCCATTTATTATACATTTCGCATTCATATGTTTTGCATATTTATTGATAGAGATCCCAACAATATATTCTTTATTAACAGGGTAAATTCCTATTATTTCTAATGAATCAGGAATCTTCCCAAAAAATTGCCCAATGAACGGCTCGGATAAATTATTTTTACCAAGCATGTAATTTCTTTTGTTAAACTCATTCATCAAGCAGGAACGGTCACCATCACAATTATCCAACGAAAATATCCATTCAAGGATATCAACATCAATTATTGCGATCATTTCCGGATCGGAAAAACCAGAAGATATAGCGTCAGCCCTTTCTTCAACACTCCTCAGCAGCTCGTAGGTATCCCTGTAAGAGCATATCGTATCAACTGTAATGCTTGGCAACCTGCGGCAGTCCAACCACTTCTCAAACCACTCATCGACACCAGACAGACCGGTGAGAAACGGCCATAGGATGACCACAAACATCAGGGACAGGAACCGTCTCTTGTCCATCATATTTTTTGCTTCCATGATGCTTCCTTTGACGCCATCGTGATCAAGATCCAAGGAATCTATCGCCACATTGTGACAACAGGGCGCGAAAAAATAACGATCCAATATTTTTTCGCGCCCTGAACGACGCCGCATACCACAGAGGCCCCGCAAGCGGACCACCTCCACCAACCATACTCCTCCGGAAACTTCCCGATCGCCCGCTCCCCATCAATAGAGCAGCCCATCGATAAACAGGCAGAGGCTTCCGGAGATCGCCGGCCAGACTCATCGGGATAGTGCAACCTTCCAGAATCTGGAAGAAAAATCTCCGGTTACATTCTGGCACTGACAGGCATCATCGCTTCCTGGAGCTTATGGACGCCTCACTCTCCCTTGCCAGCAGGTCTAAAGCCAATTCCTGCTCCTGCTCATATCGTCTTTTGTCAGCACCATATTTTTTGATCCTTTGTTTGTATATTTCCTCAATGATTTTCCTGTCACTCATCAGGGACCCATCCCTTCCGTGCAACGCTTTCATCACGACATCGTTTCCCCCACCTTCGCCGTGCTGAACGGCTGTTGAAAAGGCAACCTCTTGCAACGCCCGAGATCTTGTGGAAAAATCGACGTTCATTTGATGCTTCACTTTTTTAACGAAAGGATGGTAGATTTTTTTTACGGCAAATTCCTGCTCAATTTCTTGGAATTCTGCATTGTCGGAAAGCTCACGCCATTTCTCCTTGAACGATTCCGTCCCGCGTTTTGCATCCTCAATCGTGCTTCCTTTCATGAGATTATCGTACAGGTCCTTATTGACAGCTCCCAGATAAGAAAGAAAACTGACAAACGTGTTGTTGCCATTGAGTTGGTATTTACCGTAGGTAGTCCCACCAGGGGTAGTTCTGATTGCCCTGGTCCCCTCGCCACCGGACTCGGACCTTTTGCAGATAGTCCCAAATGGCGAATCCAACTGAATCGGAGCTCTCGGGTCATACTTTGCGGCCTTTGGTGCACCGCCGGAACCGGGCGTTTGGCTCTGCCCGGGAGCAGCTCCGGTCGCTGGCGACCGAGTGCCAGAATCCTGGCCCGAAAGCCCTCCTCCCGTGGGACCACGCCGACCGGGCAAGGAGGCGCCGGGAACATCGGAGACCACCGGGGCCTTGCCTCGGCTGTCGGCAACCTGGAAACCATCGTCGGCAACACCCCTGCCGCCTCCCATCCTATGACTCCAAGGGTCGGGATAGCCCCCGTTGGTGCCGGGATCGGTAGCGCTGGAATCGGGAGTTCCGCCCCGGTTCGGTCGGAATGGCAGGCCACCCCTTCTTTCATCACCAATTCCACCATTTTGACGAAGGCCAGAGCCTGGTGTAAAGCGGAA
>JADGCJ010000024.1 GCA_015229045.1 Magnetococcales bacterium | reverse complement strand
GGAACGCTGTCGCAGGGGGTCCTGCCGGAGGGAAAAGGGACCGACAGGTAGTCGCGCATGGTTCCCGGCGGAGCACGGTTGAGCAGGTAGCGCCGACGCATGTCGAGGATGGAAACCCAGGATGACATGGTTACGACCTCAAGAGATTCTGGATACCTGGTGATGCAATGCCAGGGCGCGTTGCAGGGTTTTGACCACCTTGAAGGCATCCTTCAAATGGTTGCGCTCCAGGTCGGACAGCTCTTTGGGTGGCAAAAAATTATTGACAGGTTTGCCCTCGTGGAGCCGGTTCGCCTGATGACGCAGACGGGTGAAGGCGATGAATTCCAGGGCGTCATCCAGATCCCGGGCGCTGCCTTGGCTGACGCTGCCCATCTGGCTGGCGGCATGCAGGCGTTCGTGGGTGTTCACTTCCGGCAGACCGGCTTCCAGGGCATAGATCCGGGCGAGATCGACGATGGGAATCACACCATGAATTTTCAGATCGAGGGTCTCGTCGTGTTCACCGCTGTGTTGCAGGACGAGGTTGCGAAAAAATCCCAGGGGAGGTTGGCGGCTCAGGGCGTTGACCGTCATGTGGGCCAGAAAGACGCGGTTGCCTTTGACCTTTTCGAGAATATATCCATGCAGGGCATCGCTTAAGGGTTTTTCGCCATGAACCAGGCGCAGATCGAAGAAAATACAGGTCAACATCAGGGCTTTGGGTGATGGCTCATCGATCCAGACAGCAAACCGTTTCCGCCACTGTTGCAGAGGTAATCGCCAGTCACGATTGGCGGCCATCATGTCGCCGGGGCAGTAGATGTAGCCACACTCGTTCAAACCGTCACAAACAAAACGACTCAGGGCATCGAAATAGGCTTCGTGCTCCTGGGGATCAAAGCGGTCATCGATGATCAAAAAATTGTCCTGATCGCCTTGAACCCCTTGCTCCTGGCGTCCCTGGGAGCCGGCGGCCATCCAGGCGTAGGGCACGGGGGGTTGGCCAAGCTTCTCTTCGGCCATGCGCAGGAGGCGCACAGTGACGGCGTCGGTCAGATGGGTCAGAATGCGCTCCATGCTCTGGGCCGTGGCGTGGGCCGATACCATGCTGACCAGGAGCAGCTGTGCCTCCTGGACGGCTGCCCGCAAATCCTCCAGATTGTCGATACGGCTGATCTGTCCCACCAACCGGACCGGCGAACTCCCCTGCTGCCTGGAAAAGAGATCCTGACTGGTCAGCAGTCCCACCAGATGGGGTCCATCCATGACTGGCAGATGATTGATGTTGTGTGAAACCATGGAGAGCATGACGTCAAAAACGTAGTCATTCTTGTCGGCGGTGATGGGGTGGGGGGTCATGACCGTGGCCACCGGCAGATCGGGCGACAAACCGGCGGCGATGACCCGCGTACTCAGGTCGCGGTCGGTCACGATGCCTTGCAGGGATTCCTCTCCCCTCAGGATCAGGGCCGAGGTGCGACCCGAGAGCATTTTTTCCGCTGCGTGGCGGATGCGCGTCGAGGGGAGGGCCGTGACGGGCTTTTGCAAGGGGATATCCCCGATCCGGGCCGTTGCCAGGTTGATTCGGCCAAGAATGGGTTGGATGTTGCGCAGGCCGACGCGGAGCCGGTCCGCTCCCTGAGGAACAAAAAAATCCGCGAACAGGTACTCTTCCCGGCAGAGACGGTCAAAATCCTCCTTCGGCAACCTGTAGAACAGTGAATCTTCGATGACGACCACCTGGTTGTGGACACGTCCCCCATGCAGCAGGGCTTGTGCCCCGAACACCTCTCCCTCTCCCAGGCGCTGGAGCAGTTCGCCATCCGGGGAGTGCATCTCCACGGCGCCACTGCGAATGATGTACAAGATGGTGTTCTCATGGCCAATTTGTAAAATCACCTGGCCACGCCGCATGTAGCTGATCTCCATGCGGGAGGGAAGCGACTCCCGCAGGGAATACGACAGCAGGGAGAAGGGGGGGTGCTTGCTGATAAAATCAACAATTTCGATGAGTTCTATATCCATTGCAAGGACGCCCTTTTACTGTTTACCGTGAAAGTCGCGCAGCGATTCTCATGAATCGGAGGGTGGAGGGAGGCTTCCCCCATCCATGAAGGTTAGTCGAGGAGCTTTGCCGAGGAGATGCTGTGGACGACAAGAGGCTCGGTGCGCCCCCTGATGGTCATATCGGTTTGCTGGAAGAGGTTGGAGGGGATGCTTCCATGCCGGGCGACGACATCCGAGACGACGAGTTGTACGCCCAACTCTTTGGTGGCTCCTTCCAACCGGCTGGCAATGTTGACGGCATCGCCCAGGGCGGTCAGATGGCGGGTGGTGCCATAGCCCATCTCGCCCAGGATGACAGGACCGGCATGGATGCCTATGCCCACGCGAAGTGGCTGATTGATTTCGTGCCGCAGTTGATCGTTCAGGTGTGCCAGGCCGGCATCGACGAGCGTGGCGCAATGCAAGGCTTCGCGACAACCGGCGGCGACGCCCGACTTGATGCCGAACAGGGCCATGACGCCGTCACCAATGAACTTGTCGAGATATCCTCCCGACTCTTCGACCGACCTGCCCATCAGTTTGAAATATTGATTCAGGATGTAGACGACATCGAAGGGCAGGCGGCCTTCGGCGAGGGTGGTGAAACCACGCAGATCGGCGAAAAGAATGGCCACCTCGGCTTCGCGGCCCAGTTTATGGCCCGGATCGGGTGCGCCATCGGCAGCCGAAGCCGAGGGGGGAAGCTGCGGTGTGACTTCCAGGTCGGCCTGGGGGCGGATCTGGCAGGCCAGCCGAACCGAATCCGGGGCACCGACGCGATTGAGAACGTGACGTTCCACGGAATTGGGGGGGGGCAGGAGTTCCCCACCCTGGCCGATGCGCACCCGACAGACACTGCAACGCCCGCGCCCGCCACAAATAGCCGCATGAGCGATCCCCTCCATCTGGACCACCTCCAGGACCGTCGCGCCGCTAGGAACGTTCAGGATGAAATTATCCCGATAGAAAAGCTTGGGGGTTGATCCGCGCAGCAAAAAGTACAGGCGCATTTTGCGCACCGCCAGGAGCAGAAGCAGAGTACCCACACCGAGCAGAGTCAGCAGCTCACTGTATTTGTGTACCCAGTGGGACATCTCGGGGGTAAAACCGGCCTTGCCGATGATTTGATCAACCAGGTGTGGCTGGTGGTCCGGATGAGGAGTGCGTGCCCCGGCTGCCACATACCCGGCCAGGCTGAGACAAGGGATCAGAAAGGTCAACACCAGCAGGGTCGGGCGCCAGCGGGTGAACCAGGGGCGGTGGCCTTGCCACTGGCGAAAACCAAGAACGGCGTGGGTCCACACCAGAATGAGGCCAATGCCCAGTTTGACCCCCTGCCCTGGCTGGAGTTGCCAAACCGCTGTAAGAACAAAATTATAACTGGCATGAAAAGAGGTGAGTCGATCCAGAATGGCATTAACGAGTAGATGATCCAGGAGATAGAAGGGGATCAGCAAGCCGAGCCCGATCTGCCAGAGTTGCCAGTTCGGCATACGAAAACTGCGGCGCCGGACAAGTGTCCAAAGCGCCAGGGTGGGATGAATGATCATCGCCAGGATCAAAAGCAGGTACAAAGGATAAAAATCCCAACTTTCGGTCAGGTATTCACCGCTGGTATCCATGAGAGAAACGGAAAAAATACCCGGAATGTGTGCCAGGACGTGCATCAGGACAAAAACCATCAGCACGACGCCACTGTAGAGACGCCATCGTTCCATCAGGGGATCCGCTCCATGGTCGTGTCTTCTCTTGTTCGAGAATTGCCACAGAAAAAACGAAAGTGACAGCCTATCATATAAAAAAATAATTGAAAACGAGGAAGGCAAAACGGCCTGTCGTGGGGGGCGGTCCCATGGCATTGACTTGGGGGGGGGGGGGGGGTATAACCGCGACCACAAGAATGCGTTACGGGATGGTCGGGTCGACAGGGTTGGGGAGTGGCAGCGTGGGTGGATCATCGGCAGCAAAAAAAGCGGCAGCGATCCTGGTTCTCGAAGACGGTACGGTTTTCACGGGCCGTGCCCTGGGGGCTGCCTCCCGGCAGGTTGGCGAGGTGTGCTTCAACACCTCCATGACCGGCTATCAGGAGATCATGAGCGATCCATCCTACGCTGGCCAGATTGTCACCATGACCGCCACTCAGATTGGCAATGTCGGCATCAATCCCGAGGACATGGAGTCGGCGCGGCCGTTCATTCGTGGCTTTGTGATCAAGGAGTCCTCGCGCATCGTCTCCAACTGGCGACAACGCGAGGATCTTGGCACCTTTTTGCAACGTTACGGCATTCCGGCCATCGAGGGGATCGACACCCGGCACTTGGTCAACCTGCTGCGCAGCAAGGGGGCGCAACGCGGTGCCCTCTCCACCCTGGGCGACGATCCGGCGGAGCTGCTTGCCCAGGCACGTGCCTGGCCCGGTCTGGTCGGCATGGATCTGACCGGCGATGTGACCTGTGCCTCGGCGTACACCTGGCACGAGGGGACGTGGCGGTTGGGACATGGCCACGTCAAACAGGGAGATGGCGCGGGGAAGCACCACGTGGTGGTCATGGATTTCGGGGTCAAGCATAATATTCTTCGCTGTCTGATCGAGGTTGGCTGTCGGCTCACGGTGGTGACTGCCACGGCCCCGGCCGAAGAGATCCTGGCTCTTGATCCGGATGGTGTTTTTCTCTCCAACGGTCCGGGGGATCCGGATGCTGTCAAGAGTGGTATTGCGACCATCCGGACGCTGTTGACCAGCGACAAACCCCTGTTCGGGATCTGCCTGGGGCACCAGATGCTCTGTCTGGCCCTGGGTGGCCGGACGGCCAAAATGAAATTCGGGCACCGCGGTGGGAACCATCCCGTACAGAATCTGGCGACGCGGCAGGTGGAGGTGACAGCCCAGAACCATGGCTTCATGGTCGAAGAGAGTACCCTGCCAGCCGGTGTCGACGTGACGCACCGTTCCCTGTTCGATGGCACCGTGGAGGGGATACGCCTGGTGGATCGCCCGGTGTTTTCCGTGCAGTTTCATCCGGAGGCGAGTCCGGGGCCGCATGACTCGCGCTATCTCTTCCGGCAGTTTGCCGACCTGATGCGGGGATGAGGGAATGCCGAAACGCACCGACATACAAAAGATCCTGCTGATCGGATCGGGCCCGATCATCATTGGTCAGGCCTGCGAGTTTGATTATTCGGGCGCCCAGGCCTGCAAGGCCCTGGGTGAGGAGGGGTACCAGGTGGTTCTGGTCAACTCCAATCCGGCCACCATCATGACCGATCCGAACATGGCGGCTCGCACCTACATCGAACCGATAACGGCGGAGATGGTCACCGAGATCATCCGTACCGAGCGTCCTCATGCCCTGTTGCCAACGATGGGAGGACAGACGGGACTCAATATCGCCATGCAGCTGGCCGAACGCGGTATCCTGGAAAGGTATGGCGTGGAGATGATCGGCGCCACCCGGGAGGCGATCGACAAGGCCGAAAATCGCGAGCTGTTCAAAAATGCCATGACCAGAATCGGGCTGGATATGCCGCGCTCCGGTTTTGCCCATAACCTGGAGGACGCACGGCGCATCCTGGAGGAGGTGGGGTTTCCGGTCGTCATGCGCCCGAGCTTCACCATGGGCGGCACCGGCGGCGGCATCGCCTACAACCAGGAGGAGTTCGAGGAGATCATCCTTCTGGGTCTGGAGGCCTCGCCGATCACCGAGGTGTTGGTGGAAGAGTCCGTCCTGGGCTGGAAAGAGTATGAAATGGAGGTGGTGCGCGATCGTTGCGACAACGCCATCATCATTTGTTCCATCGAAAATCTCGATCCCATGGGAGTCCATACGGGTGACTCCATCACCGTCGCCCCGGCCTTGACCCTGACGGACAAAGAGTACCAGATCATGCGCAACGCCTCGATTGCCGTCTTGCGCGAGATCGGTGTCGATACAGGCGGCTCCAATGTCCAGTTCGCCGTGCATCCGGAGACCGGACGCCTGGTGATCATCGAGATGAACCCGAGGGTCTCCCGGTCGTCGGCCCTGGCTTCCAAGGCGACGGGGTTTCCCATCGCCAAGGTGGCGGCCAAGCTGGCGGTCGGATATACCCTCCCCGAGATCATGAACGACATCACCGGGGTGATTCCGGCCTCCTTCGAGCCGACCATCGATTATGTCGTCACCAAGATTCCCCGTTTCACCTTCGAAAAATTTCCCCAGGCCGAACCCCGTCTGACCACCCAGATGAAATCGGTCGGCGAGGCAATGGCCATTGGACGGACCTTCAAGGAGTCCTTCCAAAAGGCCCTGCGATCCCTGGAGACGGGTCTGAGCGGTCTGGATGAAATTCTTGATCCAGCCCTCTCTCTGGAGGATCGTCAGGCCACTCTGGAGAAGGAGCTGCATCAGACGGGACCGGATCGGGTATTGTATGTGGCCGAGGCGTTCCGCTGTGGTCGTTCCGTGGCCTGGGTCAACCAGTTGACGAGCATCGACCCGTGGTTTCTTGATCAAATCTGGCAGATCGTTGCCGCCGAGGAGAATTTGCGGGGTCTCTCCCTGCAAGAGATCGCCCCGGAACGGCTGCGGGAGGTCAAGGCCATGGGCTTTGCCGACAGTCGCCTGGCCCACCTGTTGCGGACCAGCGCCGATGCCGTGCGCCAGACACGCCTGGCAGCCGGGATCAGGCCGGTGTTCAAGCGGGTGGATACCTGTGCGGCGGAGTTTTCCACCCAGACCGCCTACATGTACTCCACCTACGAGGCGGTGTGCGAGGCGCTCCCTTCGGTGCGCAAGAAAATCATGATCCTCGGTGGCGGACCCAATCGCATTGGTCAGGGGATCGAGTTTGACTATTGTTGCGTCCATGCCTCCTTTGCCCTGCGCGAGGCGGGTTATGAAACCATCATGGTCAACTGCAACCCCGAGACGGTCTCCACCGATTATGACACTTCGGATCGGCTCTACTTCGAGCCGCTGACCCTGGAGGATGTCCTCTCCATCGTCGATGTGGAAAAACCCCATGGGGTGATCGTGCAGTTTGGTGGCCAGACCCCCTTGAAGCTTGCCAAACCATTGGAGGCAGCCGGGGTGCCCATCATCGGCACCACCCCGGATGCCATCGATGTTGCCGAAGACCGCGAGCGTTTCCAGAAACTTTTGCATCGTCTGGCATTGCGGCAACCGGCCAACGGTCTGGCCCGTTCGGAGGCCGAGGCGTTGGAGGTGGCCGAACGGGTCGGCTATCCGGTGGTGGTGCGCCCCTCCTATGTGCTGGGCGGACGGGCGATGGAGATTGTCTTCGATACCCGGGACTTGAATCGCTACATGCGCACGGCGGTGCAGGCCTCGCCGGACCATCCGGTGTTGATCGACCACTTTCTCCAGGATGCCATCGAGGTGGATGTGGATTGTGTGGCCGATGGTCGCAGCGCCGTGGTCGGCGGCATCATGGAACACATCGAGGAGGCCGGTGTCCACTCCGGGGATTCTGCCTGTTCCCTGCCTCCCTACTCCATCAGCGGTGATCTGAGCGACGAAATCGAGCGGCAAACCCTGAAACTTGCCGCTGCCCTGGGTGTCATAGGACTCATGAATGTCCAGTTTGCCATCTGCCAGGGCCAGGTGTACATCCTGGAGGTCAATCCGCGGGCCTCGCGGACGGTGCCGTTTGTCTCGAAAGCCACCGGGGTTCCGCTGGCCAAGATCGCTGCCCGGCTCATGGCCGGTGAGACCCTCGCCCAAACCGGCATGACCCGTTCCCTCCGGCCCAAACACATTTCGGTCAAGGAGTCGGTCTTCCCCTTTGCCAAATTCCGGGGCGTGGATACCATCCTGGGACCGGAGATGAAATCCACCGGCGAGGTGATGGGGATTGCCGACTCTTTCGGTATGGCGTTTGCCAAGGCCCAGTTCGGCGCCGGGGTGTTCCTGCCCCGCGCCAGGGATCTCAAGCCGCAGCAAAAAATATTTGTCTCGGTGCGCGATGCCGACAAGGATGGCATGATCCATCCCTCCCGGCAACTGCTGGAACTGGGGTATCGGCTCTGCGCCACCCGTGGCACGGCCGAGCGCCTGCGCCGCGATGGCCTGGAGGTGGAGACCATCAACAAGGTCAACGAAGGCCGCCCCCATGTGGTCGATCATATGAAGAATGGCACCATCGCCCTGGTGTTCAACACCACGGAGGGAAAGCAGGCCACGGGAGACTCCTTCGTCGTGCGGCGCACCGCCCTGATGTGCAAAATTCCCTATTTCACGACCGTGGCCGGCATGCGAGCTGCTGTCTCCGCCATGGAGGCAGTGCAGGATACCGGGTTCCATTGCAAGGCGTTGCAGGATTATTATCCTGGCACGTAGGTTGTTCACGCTTGCACCTTTTTCCCTAATGTGGGGCATCGAATCATGGCACAAAAAATCCCATTGACCCTGGAAGGCGCCGAGATGTTGAAGGCGGAGTTGAAAAGGCGCAAAACCGTGGATCGCTCCAGGATCGTTGAGGCCATCGCCGAGGCCCGGGCGCACGGTGACCTTTCCGAAAATGCCGAGTATGCGGCGGCCAAGGAGCAGCAATCCTTCAATGAGGGGCGCATCCAGCAGTTGGAAACCACGCTCGCCAATGCGGATGTGATCGACACGAGTCGGCTGCGCTCCAGCAAGGTGGTGTTTGGCGCCAAAGTGACGGTCACCGACGAACAAACCGACGAAGAGGCTGCCTACCATATCGTCGGGGCCGAAGAGGCCGACCTCGACAAAGGAAAGATATCCATCACCAGCCCTCTGGCACGGGCCATGATCGGCAAGGAGGAGGGGGACTCCATCGAAGTGCAGGCGCCGGGAGGGGTCCGGCATTATGAGATCTTGACCATCCGTTTTTGAATGCCGCGCCGCCGCCCCTCCAGTCACGAATGGTTGCGGGAGCATCGCCGGGATCCCTACGTCCAGGCTGCGGCGCGTGAGGGGTACCGCTCCCGGGCGGCGTACAAGTTGCTGGAGATTCACGAGCGACCTCCGGCGGGTCTGCTTCGTGCCGGAATGGCCATCGTCGATCTCGGGGCTGCCCCCGGGGGATGGACCCAGGTGGCGGCGCAGCATGCCGGACCACGGGGGGTTGTCGTCGCTGTCGATCTTCTGGCCATGGATCCGCTGGCCGGGGTGGCCATCATCCAGGGCGATTTTTTGCAGGAGGCCACGGTTGTCGAGGTGAAGAGGGTTTTGGGTCGTCCAGCCGATCTGTTGCTTTCGGACATGGCCCCCAACATGAGCGGTATCAAGGCGGTGGATCAACCAAGAGGTGAGTTGCTGGCCGAAGCGGCCCTGGCGTTTGCGGCGGCAATCCTGAAGCCACAGGGAGCAGCGGTGATCAAGCTGTTCGAGGGTCCAGGGTTCCACGATCTGGTCCGGGAGGCCCGGACCGCTTTTGGGCAGGTGAAGGTGGTCAAACCCAAGGCAAGTCGGGGGCGCAGTCCCGAGCATTATCTGCTCTGCCAGGGGTTTCGTGCCTCTCTTGCCAACATGGAGGGGATCGATGCGTGTCATCAAGCAGGCGTTCACATTTGACGATGTCCTTCTGGCGCCGGCTTACTCGGAGGTGTTGCCCCGGGACGTGGATGTCTCCACCTGGCTGACGCGCACCATCAAGCTCAACATTCCCCTGGTCTCCGCCGCCATGGATACGGTGACCGAATCCCGGGCGGCCATCGCCATGGCCCAGGAGGGGGGGATCGGCATCATCCACCGCAACATGACCCCCCGCGAACAGGCCCGCGAAGTCAAGACCGTCAAGCGCTATGTCACCGGCATGGTGGTCAATCCCTGGACCATTCGTCCGGAGGCCACCCTGCACATGGCCAAGGATATCATGCAGCATCACGCCATCTCCGGTATTCCGGTGACCGAGGAGGATGGGCGTCTGGTGGGCATTCTCACCAACCGCGACGTGCGCTTTGCCACGGATCATGCCCAGCCTGTGCGTGAACTCATGACCCCCCAGGATCGCCTGGTCACTGTCCGGGAAGGGGTCGACATGGGCGAGGCCAAACGCCTCCTGCACCAGAACCGTATCGAAAAACTCCTGGTCGTCGACAGCCAGTTTCGTTGTGTGGGGTTGATCACGGTCAAGGATATCGAGAAGACACAGACCTATCCCATCGCCTGCAAGGATGATAACGGGCGGCTGCGCGTGGGGGCTGCCGTCGGCACCAGCTCCGAATGTCGCAAGAGGGTCGCCGCACTCGCCGATGCCAACGTCGATGTGCTGGTCGTCGATACGGCTCATGGACACTCCCGGGGAGTGTTGGAAATGGTCCGCTGGATCAAAAGCTCCTTTCCGCAGTGCCAGGTCATTGGTGGCAACGTCGCCACCTCCGAAGCGACACGCGATTTGATCGAGGCTGGCGCTGATGCCGTCAAGGTGGGGATCGGGCCGGGATCGATCTGCACGACACGTATCGTCGCCGGCGTGGGTGTGCCGCAGATCACCGCCGTGGCCGATTGCGCCCACGAAGCCGACCGGCATGGTGTGCCCATCATCGCCGATGGCGGCATCAAGTTCTCCGGCGAGGTGGCCAAGGCCCTCGCTGCCGGTGCCTCCAGTGTCATGCTGGGGTCAATGTTCGCCGGTACCGACGAGGCCCCGGGCGAAGTGTTCATCTACCAGGGACGCAGCTACAAGACCTATCGTGGCATGGGATCGATCGCTGCCATGGCCAAGGGGTCCAAGGATCGCTACTTCCAGGGAGGGGTGCCGGCGGAAAAACTGGTCCCCGAAGGGGTCGAAGGACGGGTTCCCTACAAGGGGCCTTTGACGACGATCATCCATCAAATGGTGGGGGGGCTGCGCTCGGCCATGGGTTACACCGGCTGTGCGACGATCGAAGTTTTGCGCAAGCAACCCATGTTTCTCCAGATCACCAGTGCCGGTCTGCGGGAGTCGCATGTGCATGATGTCACCATCACCAAGGAAACGCCCAACTATCGTCTGGAATAGATCCCATGTCCGCCAATCCGAGCAACCCAACCCCGGCTGCAGCCCACGCCGCACAGGCCGAGCGCATCCTTATTCTTGATTTTGGTTCCCAGTACACGCAGCTGATTGCCCGGCGGGTGCGCGAGGCGCACGTCTATAGCGAAATCCACCCCTGGTTCATGGCACCCGAGGCGATTCGTGCCTTCGATCCGAAAGGTATCATTCTTTCCGGGGGGCACCAGTCGGTTTACGAGTTCAAGGCCCCGACCCTGCATCCGGAGATCCTCTCTCTGGGTGTTCCCATCCTGGGCATCTGCTATGGCATGCAAATCCTGGCGCGTCATCTGGGTGGAACGGTGGTCGCTTCGGGCAAGCGGGAGTATGGCCCGGTCCGGGTGCGGCGGATGGACAACCCCGGGGAGCTGTTCGGCGACTTTTTCCAGGAGGAGACCACCCCGGTCTGGATGAGTCACGGCGACCATGTGACCATGCTCCCGGAGGGTTTTCGGTTGATCGGGTCGAGCGACAATGCTCCCATCGCCGCCATGGCCGATGATCGCCGCCACATTTATGGCGTTCAGTTTCACCCGGAGGTGAATCACACCCCGCGTGGACGTTTTCTCATCGACTCTTTCGTGCGCAAGGTGTGCGCTTGCCGGGGGTTATGGACCTCCGGCTATTTTATCGAGCAGGCCATGGCCCGTATCCGGCAGCAGGTGGGCAGCGACCATGTGTTGTTGGGACTCTCCGGCGGGGTGGATTCTGCCGTGACGGCGGCCCTGGTGCATCGCGCCATCGGCGAGCGTCTGACCTGCGTTTTCGTCGATAATGGCCTGTTGCGTCTGAACGAAGGGGACGAGGTGATGGCCACCTTCGCCGAACACATGGGGGTCAGGGTGATCCGTGTCGATGCCGAGGAGCGTTTTCTCGACCGTCTGCGCGGTGTCACCGACCCCGAACGCAAACGCAAGATCATCGGTCATACCTTTATCGATATCTTCGAGAACGAGGCCAGGCGTCTGCCCGGCGTGCAGTGGCTGGCCCAGGGGACCATCTATCCCGATGTCATCGAATCCGCTGGCGGCAAGACCGGCGTGGCGGCGAGCATCAAGTCGCACCACAACGTGGGCGGGCTGCCCGCCGACATGGGGTTGCAGCTCCTGGAACCCCTGCGGGAACTCTTCAAGGATGAGGTGCGCCAGGTCGGCGAGGCGTTGGGTCTGCCACGGCGGATGCTCTACCGACACCCCTTTCCCGGCCCCGGTCTCGGGGTGCGCATTCTGGGCGAGGTGCGCAAGGAGTTTGCCGACATGTTGCGCCAGGCCGACGCCATCTATATGGAGGAGCTGGTCAGCTCCGGTCATTACGACCGGACCTCCCAGGCCTTTGCCGTGTTTCTTCCCGTACGTAGTGTCGGCGTCAAGGGGGATGGGCGCAGCTATGAGTATGTCATCGCCCTGCGCGCCGTGGAGACCCAGGACTTTATGACCGCCTCCTGGTACCCCATGCCTCAGGAGAATCTTTCGCGCATTGCCAACCGCATCATCAATGAGGTCTCCGGCATCAATCGCGTGGTGTACGACATCACTTCCAAACCACCGGGGACGATCGAGTGGGAGTGATGGAGGATGGGCAAAAGCAGGGCATGAACCTTCACTGCAATTGTATCTCTTCAATCGCGGATGTTGGGGAGTAGGCGCATTCCAAATCCTCCGCGACAGCGAGCAGGCGCCTGTCCCGTGTCCAGAGGTGGGCGTGGTCAAGTGACGCTGCTGCCAGAAGAGAGATATCGACATAACCGATGCCGCGACCTGCCAGCCGGTGTCGATCGATAAAAAACAGAACCTCGCCGTGCGTTGCCGACTTGCATTTCGGTAGCGAGGAGAGAAGTGACAGAACCTCCTCGCGGTTGCGGAGGGTACCGCAGGCAATCTCCCCGATGACAAAATCATGCATCGAGACAACACCTTGTTCCAGTAATCTGGTCAGGTTTGCATCGTCGGAGCGCAAATGGTCGATCCAGACCGAGGTATCGACCAAAATCATTCGACCGGGTTCCGACGCCGGGGGATGTCCCTGATCTGCGGTTCAGTTCCACCGAGCCGGATCAAGCGGCGAGCGCTCTCCCGTTCAATCAAGGCACGCAACGCCTCTTTCAGGAGCAGACCACGATCTTCCAGGCCACTCAGGTTTTGTGCTCGAGAGAGGAGTGCATCATCAAGTGTGATTGTGGTGCGCATCAGTTTTCTCCGAATTCTATACATCACATGATGTCATTATTGACGCAGATACGTTTTTTGTCAACAGCGTTCCCGTTCCCGTTCCCGTTTCAATTCATACCGGATCGATTGGGGCAGCATGGGCACGCCCCAGATGCAGGGCGGCAGCCAGCAGTTCCCGGGTGTAAGGGTGTTCCGGGTGGTCAAAGAGTGTCTGGGTGGGGGCGTATTCGACGATGCGGCCGCGCCACATGACGGCGATATCGTGCGCCATGGCGCGTATGACGCGCAAATCGTGGGAAACGAATAGATAAGATAAATGATAATCCCTCTGGAGACGCAGCAGGAGCTTGAGAATCTGGGCTTGCACGGAGAGATCGAGGGCGCTGGTCGGCTCGTCCAGAACCAGGAGATCCGGTTTGAGGAGCATCGCCCGGGCGATGGCGATGCGCTGGCGCTGTCCTCCTGAAAATTGATGGGGATGGCGATCCAGGATACTCTCGGTCAGACCGACCTCTTCCAGCATGGCGACGATGTGTCGGCGGCGGCGTGTCGGGTCGTCTTCGAGACGATGGACCTTCAATCCCTCTTCCAGGCTCTGGGCGATGGTCAGGCGCGGCGAAAGAGAGGAGAGCGGATCTTGAAAAACCACCTGCATGCGGCGGCGCAGGGGACGCAACTGTGCCCGCTGCATGCGCCCCAGATCCTGGCCATCGAAACGCAGCTCGCCGCCGCCTTCGTTCAGGCGCAGCAGGGTTTCACCGAGGGTGGTCTTGCCGCTGCCCGACTCGCCCACCACCCCCAGGGTCTCTCCCCGCCGCAGGGTGACGTCCACGGCGTCCACCGCCTTGATCAGGTCGACCGTGCGCCGCAACACCCCCTTGCGCACGGGAAAGTGACAATAAACCCCCCGGGCTGCATAGAGGACAGGCGCAGCATTCGGGCGAGGGGGAGGGTGCGCCGAGGGGAGGCTCTCCAACAGGATGCGGGTGTAGGGATGAGCGGGTTGGTGAAACAGGGTTTGGGTCGGGGCACTCTCCATCACCTTGCCCGCCTGCATGACAACCACCCGGTCCGCCATGCGTTGGACCATGGGCAGGTCATGGGTGATCAACAGCAGGGCCATGCCCAGGTCGCGTTGCAGATCGCGCAGGAGATCGAGGATTTGGGCCTGAATGGTCACATCGAGGGCGGTGGTGGGTTCGTCGGCGATGAGCAGGGCCGGACGACAGGCCAGCGCCATGGCCATCATCACCCGCTGCCGCTGGCCGCCGGAGAGCTGATGGGGATAGGCAGCCAACACGCGGGGTGGATCCGGAATGCCCGTGCGCTCCAGCAAGGCCAGGGCACGTTCCCGGACGTTCTGGATGGTCAACCCCTGGTGTTGAATCAGCGGCTCCGCCAGTTGTCGCCCGATGGGATAGACAGGATTGAGGGCCGTCATCGGCTCTTGAAAAACCATGGCCACGGCATTGCCACGCAGGCGCTGTTGGGCTGTTTCGTCCATCTCCAGCAGGGAGTTGTCGGCAAAGCGCAGGGAGCGGGCCGTGCGCCGTGCGCCGCGAGGCAACAACCCCAGAATGGCCAACGCCGCCATGGTCTTGCCGCTGCCCGACTCCCCCACCATGGCCAGAGTCTCCCCTGGATCGACATGGAAGGAGATGCCATCGAGAGCGGCCACGGAGTCGGCGCCGGTCCCGAAATGGACAGCCAGGTCATCAACTTCCAGCAAGGGCTGTTGCATGCAAACCTCGTCTTTCCCGATGCGAATCCGGGGTGATCGGGTGCCTCACTCCTGGCGCGGATCCATGGCGTCGCGCAGGGCTTCACCCATGAAATTAAGCAGCAACAAAACGACAACCAGGACCGCAAAGGTGGAGAGAGAGAGCCACCAGGCATCGATGTTCTCTTTTCCCTGGCGCAGGAGTTCGCCCAGACTCGGCGTGGACGGGGGAACTCCCAACCCCAAAAAATCCAGGCTGGTCAAGGCCATAAAGGCCTCGGAAATGCGAAAAGGGAGGAAGGTGATGACCGGCGTCAAGGCATTGGGCAACAGGTGGCGTCCCATGATGGTCAGGTCCGACACCCCCATGGCTCGCGCCGCCTTGACATAGACCATGTTGCGCGACCGCAAAAACTCCGCCCGTACATAGTCGGAAAGGCCGATCCAGCCAAACAGGGAGAGCAAAATCAACAATAAGCCAAGCGTCGGTGCAAAAATACTGGCAAAAATGATCAGCAGGTAAAGCTCAGGCATGCTGCCCCAGATTTCAATGAATCTTTGAAAGACAAGATCCACCCGTCCGCCAAAATACCCCTGGATGGCCCCGGCCAACGTCCCCAACACCACGCCGATGAGGGTCAACCCCAGGGCAAACAGTACCGACAACCGAAATCCATAGATGAGCCGGGCCAGGACATCGCGACCGCGATCATCGGTGCCCAGATAGTTTTCGCGGGAGGGGGGTGCCGGCGAGGGTCGGGTCAGTTGTGCATTGATCGAGCGATAGCTGTGAGGATTCGGAGGAAAAATGACATGGTTCCCTGCGGAATGTAGTTGCTCCAGGATGAAAGGATCCCGATAATCGGCCTCGGTTTCCAGAAATCCACCAAAGCGGGTCTCCGGATAGGTGACCAACAGCGGTACCAGCCAGCTTCCCTGGTAATGCACCAGCAGGGGCCGGTCGTTGGAAAGAACCTCGGCAAACAGGGAGAGTCCAAATAAAACGCCGAAAATCCAAAGGGAAAAAAATCCCCGGCGGTGCTTCTTGAAAAGCCGCCAGCGACGACGAGCCAGTGGTGAAGGGTTCCAGATGCGCATGCGGTCATTATAGCGATTCTCGGTGCATTGCAGCAGGTGTCTTGTATGTTTTGGCTATGCAGTGTGCCGTCGGATACGACGGAGTGCGGATGATGACGCTGGATTTGCGACGGCTTCCGTACAATTGCCTCCGGAAATGTCGTCGGATGGAGAGGTTCGTGGTGATGAAGGAGAAACAGGTCTTGCGTTCCCCGGATCCGGACACATTCCACGTCTCCGGGGCTGTCGCAACCGCCCCGGCGTGCGTCGCCGCTCCCTCGCCGAAGTGGGCCTCCGGAGCGCTCCCCGCCATTCTCGTTCTCGGAGCGATCTTCATCGCCGAATGCCTGACCACCTGGAGAAAATGGCCCGACATCACCGTTGATTTTGGGCGCAACCTCTACATTCCCTGGCGCCTGAACGCGGGAGAGGTTCTCTACCGGGACATCGATGCCATTTTTGGTCCTCTCTCCCATCATGTCGATGCCTGGTTGTTCCGGCTCTTTGGTACCTCGTTCATGACCCTCGTCATTGCCAATCTGCTGGGTATTGTTGTATTGACCGGGTTTGTTTATCTCTTTTTCCGGCGTTATCTTGGATCCTTTGTCGGTATCTTAACGGCATCTGTCTTTCTGTTGGTGTTTGCTTTTGGCCAGTATGTCTGGATGGGCAATTTTAATTATGTGACCCCCTACAGTCAGGAGGCAGTCCACGGGACCATTCTTCTCGTGATTGTAGTTTATATCGGTGGAGCAACCTTGCAGGGTGGTGGCCGGTTGCAGCTCTTGGTCATGGGTTTTTTGTATGCTCTGGCTTGCATGACCCGTCTGGATATCGCCCTGGTCGGTACCATGGTGGTGGGCAGTTATTTTTTATTGGCCACGACCAATGCTGCCCGCCAGGCCATGCGGTTTTGGCTCCGGTTTGTCTTGCTCGTCGCGGGGTGGATTCTGGCCGTCGGTGCTTTCCAGATTCTGACCGGCCTGTTTCCCCTTGAGTACATCTGGCACGATGTCAACAGGCTTCTTTTGCAGGGGCGCATCGATAAAAACCCCTTTTATGCCACAGTCATGGGGACCGACAATTGGACCGGCAACCTCTGGGTTATGGCACAGTACACGTTCTGTTATCTTGCCCTGGTTTTCATCACCATTTGGAGTTACCGGCATGCTCCCAGCGACTCTTCCCGGAAGAGACAATTTTATGACAACATCCTGAAATGGCTGCCCATGTTTTTGGCACTATTGTGGATATGGGCCTCCCCTCCCTTCCTCTTTTTGAAGCGATCAATACTGGCCATACCCCTCCTTGTCCTGATCATGGGGGGTGTATTTCTGTTCGACTATTTCAAGCCGGACACGACCCGGATCATGAAACGGGAACATGCCGCTCCCTTGCTGCTTTGGGCCGTTCTGTCGTTTGCCATGCTGCTCAAGATGTTGTTCAATGCGAGAATTTTTCATTATGGATTTGTTCATACCATGCCCGCGACCCTGCTGCTGGTCGGGTTCTCAACTGGATATCTGCCTCTTCGGTTGAAGGCTCGCGGATCCAATTCTGGCCACATGCGTCTGCTTGCGACCACCCTGATTATTCTGGCAACGGCCCGTTTTGTGTATTTGAGCCATTTTCTCTACGCATTGAAAGATTACCCGGTCGGAAAAGGTGACGATCAGATTGTCGTTTATCCTCCCAGTTCCGACCTGAGGGGTGAGATCATCAACGATTTTCTCGTCTGGATGGAAAAAAATGCCGCCCCGCAGGCCACCTTTGTCGTGGTTCCGGAGGGCATCATGTTGAATTATCTCTCCCGGCACACAACAACGACTCCCTCCATGTCGTTTCTTCCCCTGGAATTGCTGCGCATTCCCGAAGAACAACAGATCGCTCATTTTGAGCGTCGGCCACCGGATTATATCGTTGTTCTCAAAAGAACCCTCAAAGAGTATGGTTTGACAAGTTTCGGGGAGGGTGACAAGCCTGGTGCCAGAATGATGGCGTGGATCAACGGCCATTATCACCTGGCCACGGTTCTCCATTCAAAACAGTTTCCGACCGACACCGACTCCTTCTGGATCCGCATCCTGGAGAAAAACAGGCCCTGAAAGCAGGGCAATCAGGGCAATCGCATTTGAACCGCGTCTGCTTTGGGACGCATCGTTCTTCTTGTTCGGAAAAAAATGTCGGCATGAAAGACTTTATTGGGGCTTCGCCCCATATGCGCTTACTTAATGCGCACGCGGCCGCACCCCGGGGAGCATCCCCTTCAATTGTCCACAGGCCGCTGCGATGTCGGCCCCGCGACTGTCGCGAATCACCGTGACGTAACCCGCCTGGTGCAAAATTTCCTGGAAACGGGCCACCCTCTCCGGCGGTGACGGCGCATAAGGGGCACCTGGCCAGGGATTGAAGGGGATCAGATTGATCTTGGAGGGGATTCCTCGCAGATAGCGAGCCATCTCCCGGGCATCGTCGGGGGCATCGTTGACTCCAGCGAGCATGACATACTCCCAGGTGATGCGGCGGGTTCCCTTCAGGGGGTACGCCACGAGGGCCTGGTGCAAGGCAGCCAAGTCATATTTGCGGTTCAGCGGCACCAGCTCGTTGCGGATGTCATCCCGCACCGCATGCAGAGAGATGGCCAGGTTGACTCCCAGGTCATGTCCCACAGCGTGCAGGCGCGGCACAACCCCGGCTGTCGAGAGGGTGATCTTGCGCGTCCCGATGGCGACACCCGAGTCATCCATGAGGATGCGCACCGCTTTGGCAACGGCATCATAGTTGTACAACGGTTCGCCCATGCCCATGAGGACAATGTTGGTCAGCCGTTTTTCCCGGGCTGCCAACTCCTGACGACAAAAGAGTACCTGTTCGACAATCTCTGCGGCGGTCAGATTGCGGGCAAATCCTTGAGCGCCGGTATGACAAAAAGCACAATTGAGGCTGCACCCCGCCTGCGACGAGACACACAAAGTCCCTCGTCCCTCCTCCGGAATGAACACGGTCTCGATGACCTGACCATCGTCAAGCCTGAGCAGCCACTTTTCCGTGCCATCGATGGCGACCTGATGTTGCACCGGCTTGGGGCGCAGCGGAGCGCAGCTCGTTGCCAGGCGCTGGCGAAACTCTTTGGAGAGGTCGGTCATGGCCTCCCACTCGGAGGCCAGACGCACATAAAGCCAGAACCAGAGCTGCCGAACCCGGTAGGGCTTCTCTCCCCACCCTGCCACGAGTTCAGACAGCTCCGTCCGGGACAAACCAGTCAAACGGATGGGTCGATCCATCATGGAAACCGGCGGAATTCACAGGCAGCCAACAGACATCACCCATGCCACGCGGGCATGACCCATTCCCGGTAGGTTTCTAACGGGGGCAAATGTCCAGATTATTGAAGAAAAAGGCAATCTCCTGGGCAGCGGTCTCCGGGGCGTCGGAACCATGCACGGCATTGGCGGAGACATCGCTGGCAAAATCGGCGCGAATGGTGCCGGGAGCGGCCTTTTTCGGGTCGGTGGCCCCCATCACGTCACGATTTTTCTTGATGGCGTTTTCCCCTTCCAGCACCTGCACCACAATCGGTCCGGAACTCATGTATTCGGTCAGTTCGTCATAAAAGGGCCGACCTTTATGCACAGCATAGAAGGCCCCGGCCTGGGCGCGGGAGAGGTGCAACATGCGCGAAGCCACAATGCGCAATCCGGCGGCCTCGAAGCGGGCATAAATCTGGCCGATGACATTTTTTGCCACGGCGTCCGGTTTGATGATGGAAAAGGTACGCTCGACTGCCATAAATTGTCTCCCAAGCATATTGACGGGCGAGGGGAAGCCCCTCCACCCTCCAGATGTGAAGGCCACCCGGTGACCTTCACCCAATCAAAAACGATCATTGAGGTGATCCCCGCCCCGTGCCACCATCGCGAGACCGTTGCGCTGGAGGGTAGCAAAGCCACTCCCCTACGCCAAGGCATTCCATGTCAAACCGGGGGGAAGAGGCCATTTTCCCTTTGCAACGGACTCCATGATTCCTTTATGATGCCCAAAAAAGACATATCCATCTGAACAGCATCCCGAAGGAGAACTCTGCATGAGACAACTTACCGGAGCGCTGGCTCTGTTGATCGTCGGCGTCACGGTCTCTCCCGCGAGTGCCAGTTCCTGGTATGGGGGGGACTTTTCGGCAGAAATCACCATGAGTGGCAAGGACAACCCCGCCAATCAGGCAACCGGGCGGATCTTTGTAGGGAAGAACCGCGTTCGTGCCGAGGGGGCTTATCGGGGACAGGAAAAGACGGTTCTCATCGACGCAGCCAACCACAAGGCCTGGACCCTCCTCCCGCAAAGCAAGCAGTATTACGAAGGGGTGCTTGATGCCCCGGTTCCACCCGAGCCGGATGTCAAGCCGCTACCATCGGATCCCGACAGCCCATGCAATGCCAACGCCAGCGCCAACCAGATCAAATGCACCAAGATTGGCGCCGACACGGCCAATGGTATCCCGATTGAAAAATGGGTCGTTTCCCGCTCCGTCCAGGGGCGCACGGTTCAGGTCAATCTGTGGGTGGACCCGCAGCGGCACATCATCATCCGCCAGGAGGTCCAGGATGGTCCCCTCATGGAGCGCATTTACAAGGGAATGGACGATATCAGCGGGCGCCCCACCGAGAAATGGGAGTTTACCGAGTCCTTCCGTGGCCAGTCCATCACCAACACCCAGTGGATCGATGCCCGTCTGCGCATTCCCGTCCGGGGTGTGAGCGGCGACCAGAAATATCTCCTGGAGCTGCGCAACATCAAGGAGGGACCGCAGGCCGATGCCCTCTTCCAGCTCCCGCCTGATTATCAGCAGGTTGCCCCGCCCAAACTGCCGCAGCAGGGCTCCCGCGCACCCGGGGAGGGAGGTCCGGGCCCCCAGGGTGGTCCGCCCGTGAGCCAACCGCCGGGTGGTGATCGCTATCCGCCGCCGCGGTGAGCGGAACGGGGGCTTCTCTGGGGGTGAACCCCCGGGCGCTGTCGGGGGGAGGGGAGAAGTCCTTTTCTCCCGGCAGGTCTTGGCCCGGGGTGGGGTTTTCATGGCGTCGGGGCAGGGGCCTGGCTCCTCCGCTGCGTCGTGTTGACAGAGCTGTGAGGTTGTCTCTGGCGGCTGCGGTGTTCTCCTCGTTTTTTTCGGGGATGGCTCAAGCGGAGCCTGGTACCTCCGCCTGCTATTGGTTTGGTTTGACCCTGGGCCACAAGGAGGTCGCCTGGAACGACATCTTGAGCCAGGGCCAGGTCGAGCAGGCCATTCGCAGGCACTGTTACACCCTTTATTGCGGGCGGGAGCCGCGCATGCACCACTCCATGGTCTACGAGATCATGCCTTGTGACCATCGATGTGTCGTCATCAACCGGCAATATTATCAGCAATCCTGCCTTTGAAGCGTTGGCGGTCTCTACCGCTTTTTTTTGAACAACGCCTCGGCTGCCTGGCGCGCCGCGAGGCCCGGATTGGACACGGAGGGTTTGTTGTCCGTCTCTCTGATACGAAAATAGTCGCAGGGTGTGGAGCGATCTTTTTCTACCACCCGTTCGGCCTGGTTTTCGCGGCATTCGTTGTAGCTGTTGGGGTCGTAGTGCTCGCAATTGCGACACACCCGGGTGTCACGACCACACTGGGGGCAGGCATCCCGACACCCCAGATGGATCAAACCCAGACCGCCGTCGCATCCCCAGCAGGTTCCTATCACTCCGGAATTCATGACTCACTCTCCTTTTTTTTCGCCCATGCGCCTGTTTTCCTCCTCTTCCCAGATCTCTCCCTCCCGAACGATATCAGGGATCTGATTGGAATGGCGGGCAAAGACTGCCTGACGCACCCGCTCGGCAATATCGGCCAGGGGGGAGGCATAGGGTTCGCACATCTCGACCACGGCATCGCAACGCACGACGATGGATCGCGATTGAAAAGGTGGCAATCTGGCAATGGCGCGCAGCTCCGCCATGGCTGTTTTGCGCAACTCCCCTGGGAGTGGTGGTCGGGCAGGATCGGTTGGTGATTCCGGACGGCGGTGTTGCAGCAGACGCGCCATGACCGGCATCAAGCGGCACAGGTCCACCGGCTTGGAGAGAAACTCCGTGATGCCGGCCTCTTTGGCCTCGTTTTGTTTCTCCAGAAAGGCATCGGCGGAGATACCCACGATGGGAATGTTCCGACCAAGATCCATGCTGCGCAGTCGTCGCGTCGCCGTCAAGCCATCCATGACGGGCATGTGCAGATCCATGATGATCAAGTCCGGATGGACACGCGGCAACATTTCCAGACACTGTACCCCGTTTTCGGCCACGGCGGGGGTCAAACCCACCTCTTTCAGGGCTTCCAGGAGCATTTCCCGGCTCATGGGGTTGTCTTCGACGAGCAGCAACCTGGTTTCGGGGGGGAAATGGAAAGTGTTCCATTCGGGTTGGGATTGAGTCGTCTCCCTGGCGTCGGGTTCGACGAGTGGCAGACGCACGGTAAAGGTCGCCCCCTGTCCTTCGGCACTGTCGACCGAGACATCCCCCCCCAGCAATGCCGAAAGACTCTTGACGATCGACAATCCCAGCCCTGTACCACCATACAGACGTGTTATGGAACCATCCGCCTGTTCAAAGGGTTCAAAAATCAGTGCCTGTTTGTCCACCGGAATGCCAACCCCCTGGTCGGCCACCATCAACAGGAGCCTGTTGCCGTCGCGAAAGATGCCCACTTCCACCCGGCGCCCCGAGGGGGTGAACTTGATGGCGTTTTCCAACAGATTGGTCAAAATCTGGTTGATGCGCGTTCGGTCCGAGCGTACCAGGCGTGGCAGGTCCGGCCCCAGACCATAGTTCATCTGCACTCCCTTGCGAACTGCCTGCTCCTTGTGGACATGAAAAATGCTTTGCAGTAACAGGCGTAAATCAATATCTTCCAGTTCGACATGCAGTTTGCCGGCCTCGATTTTGGCCAGATCCAGGACATTGTTGATGATTTCGACCAGATTTTCGCCACTGACCAGAATATTTTCCAGATACTGACGAAAACGCGGCGGAAACTGCTCCCGGTTCTTGATCAGAATCTGGGAGAACCCCAGAATGGCGTTCAGGGGGGTACGAATCTCGTGGCTGACATTGGCCAGAAAGCGGGTCTTGGCTTGATTGGCTGCCTCGGCGGCATCTTTGGCGCGTTGCAAGGCTTCATCCACCCGTTTGCGCTCGATGAGTCCGGCCAGGGTTTGCACCACGGTGCGCAGGAACTCCTCTTCTTCGGCTTGTTGGGTATGTCCAGGTGCCAGATAGAGGTTGAGGACTCCCAACACCCCTTTGGAAGAGCCAATCGGCACACAATAGTGTCCATGATCCTGCATATTTTCGTAGTTCATGTCATGTTCCGGCCCGAAATGGGACGAAAAAAGGATCTCTTCGCCCAGGCTGGCGCGTCCACAGAGGCAATACCCCGCCGACACTCGGCGACAGCTGGATAAAATGGGTTCTTCGAGACCACGCTGGGCAACCATGACCAGATCGCGTGTTGTTTCATCGACAAGAAACAGCGACCCTCTGGGCTCGATGGCGATCCAGGGTGCGGACAAGACCAGATCCAGCGCCACCTTCAACTGGGCTTCCAGGGAGAGAGGTGCCAGGGCGGTGCGCAGCAGAGCACTGATGGTCAGTCGTGCCTGAAGATGGCGCCGGTTACGCTCTTCGACCCGCAACCTTTCTGTGGCATCGCGAAAAATGTATTGCAAAAAATGCTCTTCGCCGTGCGTGAATTCACCCACAGCGACATCGACCGGCACGGAGTTGCCCAAACCATTGACCAGAAACAAAGGCCCTCCCGGGTCTGCTGCAGGGGTATGGAAAGCGGCCTCCGCATCCACCCCTTCGTGCATCTTGGGTTGGTCAGGCAGGAAAATGTCCCGCAGCTCCATGCCCAGCAACCTCTCCCGGCTCTGTGCCAGCAACTGGCAGGCGGAGGGGTTGCAATCCATGATCCAGCCGGTTTTTCCGTTGACCAGAAAAATGGCATCCAGGGAGTGTTCAAAAAGATTTCTGTAGCGGGCTTCGGCCTGGTGCAGCTGGACGCGGGCTTCATGCACTGCCACATGGCGTCGCAAGCGGGCCAGGAGCTCTTCAGCCTCGACGGGTTTGACCAGGTAATCATCCGCACCCAGCGAGAAGGCACGCGCCTTGCCCAAGGCACTCCGCCGCCAGGAGAGAACAATCACCGGCAACCCTTGAATGAGTGGATGTTCCGAAAACTGGGCCAATACCTGAAACCCATCCCCGCCAATGGTCATCAACTCGATGAGAATCAGATTGGGAAGATAGCGTTCCACAGCCTCCATGGCATTGTCCAGATTTTGCACCACATGCAGGTCGAATCCTGGCTGCCCGGCCAAGGTTTTGCGCACGAGTTGTTCGACCCACGGGTCGTCGTCGATCAAGATGACCCGGAACTTGTCCGGTGAGATCCCTTCCATCCGTTGCACGGTACACTCCGATTTCCCAGTCAGAGAACCTGATTCAATATAACCTGTCCCCGACCCGGGAGCCAATCCCTGGTCCCAAGAAATATGTCGTTGATCATTTTCATGTCTGGTCGGGATTTTTTTCTTTTACTGGCAGACGGAGAATATTTTTTGTAAACTCGCCGTGGAGGTCGCGTAGCGGCTTTGCGTGATCGGGGGGTGGAGAGAGGCTTCCCCCGTTCATGAATGTTGGCTGGACGTCCATGAGTGTTGGCTGGATGAATGGTCCCCACGGTCTGCGGCGAAGGAGTCATCTGGTGGTCAAGAAGCGTCCGAACAGCGTGTCGACTTCCGCTCCATCCTCGGAACAGTCATCGCAACTCTCCCTGGAAGTGGTTCAGCCCTATCTGGCCGAGCAGCTGCATCAGCAGTTGGCCAACGAAAAACTGACACGCCCCCTGTTGGGTATCCGTAACACCCTCCGCGCCGCCGCAAGGAATGTGACGCCCGATTTGAATTTGGGCAGCGTCCTGGAGGTGGCTGTGCGTTGGGACGAAGTGCGGCGCCATTATCTGGCCAGACTGGAAAAAAGCACCAAGGAGATTGGGCACTTCAATACTATTGGTCGGCTTTTGGCGGAACACGGCTGGCTGGTGGAGGCTGAGGCTGCCTTTCGGCGCGGACTCTCCACTCACCCGGACAGCGTCAAGACCTACTACAATCTGGCCAACCTGCTGCGGGATCAGGGACGCGAAGAGGAGGCTCGTCTGGCCATCGTTCGGGCCGGTCACATTCGCAGACGCGGCAAGGCGACAACGCCCTCTGGGGGCTGATCCGCTTCAAAAGAGTCTTTCTGGTCAATCCGCGCCGACGATGATTCGATAGGCAAAGGCCCCCCCCTCTGGTGCCTCGATATTGATGCAATCGGTCAGCGCCCGGTGAAGGCGCAGGTTCTCTTCGCCCTCCTGGGTCTCTGCGGTCAGTGTGCAGCGCTCCAGCAGTTCCAGACGTGCCTTGCACCTCTCCCCGCTCCAGAACTCCACCGTTTGATCGTCCACCCAGTGCAGTCGATGCCGACGCTCCGGCTGCACGGCGTCGTGGATGTCCGTGCAAAATTCGTTGGCGACCAGATGGCCGGGTTGCACATCGATGTAACGGATGGTCAAGGTGCGGCCGTCCAGGGAGATGCGTTTTGAAAACGGGGGATCCTGATGAAACACCACCCCCTCGTGACCATGCAGGCGTGCCTCCCGATCCATGGCCAGATGGTTGCGAAACAGCTCCAGGGTCCAGGTTGGGGCCGGTCCGGTCCTTTGATAGGACCACTCGACGGTATGGGTGTCGATCGGGGTCATGCGATAGGCATTGAAATTGTCCGGATAGTGACACGCCGCCTCTTTGCCTGTCTTGCCGTGGGGATCGGTCTTCTGTCCCGTGCTGCCCAGGCTTTGTTGCACATCGCAGGCGATATAGGCGTGATTGGGTGTATACACGGTGTTCTGGACAACCTCGCCGGAGCAGATCCTGGTCTCGCCCTTGTTATCACTTGCCAGGAACGAATACCCCTTGAAGGTGCCGCTGACACAACACGGCACACCCTCGTTCATTGTGAACAGATGCGTGATGCGGCCGCCGTTTTCGTCCATGACCACCAGAACCTGGCGATTGTACAGAATGGTGTTGGGAACAACATCCCGATCCCAGTGCAAAGGGGTCTCCAGGATGGGGCGATCCCGAAAACGTTCGATGCGCCATTTCAGGTTCCGGTAGCGGATGAAACGCAACTGTTCCAAAAACGGCCCCTGATTGACAAATGTTTCCGTATCTTCACTTGTTTTGGCCCATTCGGCCCAGACGGCAGCGTTCAGATAGACCTGGGCATTGCGGCACTGCAAAGCAGCGACGATGGCTGCATCATCGGGCTCGATGACATCGTGGCGCTGATTGATATCCAGACCATCGATGGCCTGCAGGGGCTGCTTGTTCCATAAGGCTCGGTAGAGAGAAAAACCGTAGGAGATTCGCGCCAGATCATACAAGCGGTTGTGAAATGCCGGTGGCCAGTCGAGGATGGCGTACTCCATACCCTGGGAAATCTCCTCCAGAGTTTGCCCCATCCAGAACGACGGGAAATTTTTCCAATTGTCGTACCATGCGTCCAGATGCAACTCTTTGCCGTAAGCGTCCCGACTGAGTATTCCGCCCGGGTCCAGTTCTGGCGCAACGGCCGAACGCATGTCGATGGTGCCGACGCACTCCCGGTCCGGGTCCAGGTCAGCGGTTGTTATCGCCTGGATCCAGGGGTGGGCGGCGATCCACTCCAGGGCACTCTCGAAAGCCAGACGATGGTCCAATTCGCAAGGGGCCCGGGTTTGTGCAAACCAGCCATTGCCGGAGATCCGGCTGGCCGCATCGCCATAGATCATGAGGTGGTGCCGGCGAACCTCCGGATTGGCAGCGAAATGAAAAAACTTGCGACGCAAATCGCGCTCGATTTTTCCCCGTTGTCGCTCCCAGGTGGAGGCCTGCAATAGCTTTTCCCGTACTTCATCGGTGATGAACAGAAGGTAGAGACCCGTCTCCCGATCCTGCCACAGATAGTGGTCGTCGAGATAGACTCCTTCAGCGTTCGCGTTGGCCTGCACCGTTTCCCGATAAGGCCAGAATCCGGTCGAACCATCCACCACCAGAAAGCGGATGGCGTCGGCTCGTTGCAGGGCACGCACCACGTTCGGAATGTGTCGATAGCATCTTCCCTCGGGAAAGTAGACCTCGTTGCAGCGACCAAAAACACTGCGTACCAGGTCGATGCCATACTGGATGGAGTGGCGATTGGTCTCCTCCTGGAAGTAGGGGAGAAAGTGCCCCCCGGATCCGGCGATGGCCGGTTCCAGGAGGCCTTGAGTCACGGTCTCCCTCATGATGGCCAGTTCCTGGGGACACTCCTGGGCCAGGATGGTCAGAATACCGCCATTGAAGGACCACACATGCGGCAGGTGGTGGCGACGATACGCCTCCAGGGTGAACATGTAGCCGCTGCCAATCTCTCCCTCGGCGCTGTTGGGGTGACTGCTGCCCAGGGCGCGTTCATCGCGCATGGCCATCTGGGCACTGGTGCGGGGGGGATTGTACCCTGTGTGAGGATGCTCGGACAGATTGTTCAATTCATGTCGACAGTCGTTGATGAACATGATTCTGGCGCGGCCAACTGGATGTTTTTTCCCCAGATCGAAACGTTCACCCCGCCACCAGATGTGATCGATCTGTCCTATGTCGGCACGCGGAATCGACACGACGACGGTATCCTGGAAGGGGTTGATCAACGGCAAGGTTGGCAATTGGCCAAGGTTGAATCCCCGCTGGGTCAGGTCGTACCAGTAGTGTCCTGCCGCCAGTTGAAAGTTGAAGCGTGCTGCCCTGATCTCCAGCAGATCGGCCCGCAGATGATGAAAATGGTCATCCTGCCTGTAATAGAGGGCACAGGCATCATCGATCGATCCATCCCCGGCGGAAATGGTCAGGAGATCCTCATAAGCAAAATGAGGCAGTGCGCTGTACAGCGTGAAAGGACCAAGCCGATGGGCATGTTGTCCCAGGGGTTGGATCCAGATTGCATAGCGGATTTTCGCATTTCGAGGAGTGTTGTATAAAAACGCCTCATAGTAGCGGTTTCTTTTCAGACTCAAGCTTTCTTCCATATCCAGGTACCAACGGGCCATGTGCCGATTGGCGATCCGTTCCACGGCGATATCATCCAGGGTCACCCCCCGGACGTGTCCCAGGGGATTATCCAGATCAAACCCGACTCGGAAGGGTTCGGCATCGTCCAGGGATACCTCGACAACGACATCGACTGGCAAGGGAGGATCAGACCACACCCCGAAAGGAAGGCAAAGGGTAACCCGATCCTGAGTCTTTGTTGCCAATTCTTTGAAATGTGGGAGAGTATCAATTTCAAAATGCCAACATACCAAATCCATGAGTTCCTCCGCATCGCAACAATCCAGGTTTTCTGGCAAAGGGGGGTTCATTCGCTCTGCACATGCTCTCCACCAGACCCCAGTTAGAGTGAAGACGACCCGAAAGGTTCACCCACGGTTTGCAGAAAATCTTGTTCCTGGTTTGATGTGGCTTGTCGCAAACGCGACCTAAAGCAATGTGTGTGCCATCCATGTCCGGTTCTCGGCGGTGTTTCCGGCAGGCCAGGAAAAATTCATTCTAATGCGTTTCAAAGGTTTTCTCTGCAATTTTTTTTTGCTAGAATGCGCGTTTCCTGTTTGACCAGCACAGAGCGGGTCTTGGACGGGTCAGGATGGGCCGTTAGCTCAGTCGGTAGAGCAACAGACTTTTAATCTGCGGGTCGCTGGTTCGACTCCAGCACGGCTCACCATATTTTTCAAACATTTACGGCTACCGACAAGGTGGCCGTTTTTGTTTTCAGTACCCACATAGTACCCACCAGGAAAAATTCAGTACCCAGTACCCATCCCAGCATAGCCAGCCCGTAAGATCTCTTCCTTGTCGGAATGAGCGTCGTGGTCCGTGCGCAGATTATTCCGTAGTCTACCGGCGGTAACCTCTTCGCCTCTCCCCACCCGTGGAAAAAAGCCACTTGGTTGTCACGAGGGCCACCAGTATCGGCGGTGCCTGGTCGGGGAGGAGGATCGCTCCCTTGCTGTTTGGTGGTCAGGTACAGCAAAAGACCGGGGTGGGGGTGGCGGGGGGTCGGAAAAGTCACCACCAATAGTGGAGCCATGGAGGGGAGCGCCGATGAAAAATTTTTGAAATTTTTGAAAATCTGGCCTCGACATGTTGACCATGCAATAATGTGTCTGGTTACATCTTGGACCAGAGGGAGGGTGTTATGGTGTGGAGACTGGTTATTGTCGTGATCTGCATAGTAAGTGCAGTGTTGGTCATGCCCAGCTACGGTGCCGAGCGCGAGGCCGCTGATCAGGGATATGCCGAAGCCCAGTTCAATCTCGGCTTGATGTACCATAGAGGCGAAGGAGTTCCCCAAAACTACGAGGAAGCGGTCAAGTGGTATCGCAAAGCCGCTGATCAGGGGCGTGTCATGGCCCAGTACTTCCTCGGCGAGATATACGCCAGAGGCGAAGGCGTTCCCCAAAACTACGAGGAAGCGGTCAAGTGGTTTCGCAAAGCCGCTGATCAGGGATATGCCGAAGCCCAGTTCATTCTCGGCTGGATGTACGATCAGGGCAAAGGCGTTCCCCAAAACCACGAGGAAGCGGTCAAGTGGTATCGCAAAGCCGCTGATCAGGGTGATGCCGGAGCTCAGAACAACCTCGGCTGGATGTACGCCAGAGGCGACGGCGTTCCTCAGAACCTCAAGGAAGCGGTGAAGTGGTATCGCAAAGCCGCTGATCAGGGTGATGCCATGCCCCAGAACAACCTCGGCTCGATGTACTATATGGGAGAAGGCGTTCCCCAGAACTACAAAGAAGCGGCCAAGTGGTATCGCAAAGCCGCTGATCAGGGTGATGCCATAGCCCAGAACCGTCTCGGCATGATGTACCATGAAGGCAAAGGCGTGCCCCAAAACAGCAAGGAAGCGGTGAAGTGGTACCGCAAAGCCGCTGATCAGGGGTATGCCATGGCCCAGTACTTCCTCGGCGCGATGTACGCCGATGGCAAAGGCGTGCCCCAAAACAGCAAGGAAGCGGTCAAGTGGTATCGCAAAGCCGCTGATCAGGGGTATGCCGCAGCCCAGAACAACCTCGGCGCGATGTACGCCAGAGGCGAAGGCGTGCCCCAGGATTACGTACTATCCCATATGTGGCGTAACTTGGCGGCGGCACAGGGGGATCATGAGGCGATTAAGGCTCGTAATGCTCTTGCCACGCTCATGACCCCGGCCCAACTCGCCAGGGCTCAAGAGCTGGCAAGTAACTGGAAGCCGGTGAAGCCGTAAAAAACAGGGGGGCGCATTTTACTGCACTATGAACGGGCGCGTGCTCCACGGCACCAATGGTGCGTGCTGGGCGGTTGCCGGTATCTGCCGGGTGTTGGGTGGCGTTGCGGGGCGAAGAGCCAAACCACCCAACAGCCCGTCACTATCAGTGCGAGAATGCTTGCATCAACGGTATAGAAGAATGCTGCGCATATCCTCTGGCCCATCAATCTTGCGGATCAACGCCCGGAGATCCGATTCTACTCCACGCCACAAATCGTTGATGGCCTCCTCCGAACCTGGTCGTCCGGACCGGGCAAGCTGCCTCGTTTTCCGCCGGGCATCCGTCAATCGTCTTTTCATGTCCCGGTAGACGTGTCCCAGATTCTCAAAAATCCTGTGCGGTTTATCCCAGGGTTGGTCGTCGAAATACATCACGGTGTTCTCCTGTCAAAAGCAAGTGACATCTGCGCCCATTGCGCCCATTTGCGCCCATTTGCGCCAATACAGTTTCCCAATACGCGCAGGGGTGCGCCCATTCGCCCCCTGGCGTGGGGGGTATGGGGGGGAGCGCGCACATGAAACCGGAGGAATTGGCGCATATCCCCTCTGGCTCATGGCTCTTCCTCGCTGGAATGTGCGCAACCATCCGGCTGGCAGGCACAGGTAAAGATCTCCCGCTTCTTCCGGTCTGGGGTGGTCACCACCCGGCGGAATATTCGACCATCATTCTCCAGCTCCCGTAAAAGCCGCATCACTCTCCCTGCGTCGGTGTCAGGAGGGAAACCACTCTGATTTTTCAATAAGCGGAACGTGGTCGAGCTCCCTTGGCATGAAGTCGTCACCCGCTCCCCTCGGCTGTCGAAGTCCCGGATCAATTTGACCAGGGCCTCTTTGTCTGCCAGATCACGACTCCCCCCGGAATCGGCAGCGGCAGATACCACGACCTTCGGCATACCCGCCACCCATTCCAACCGCAGTGGGTCGGCCTTTGGTCCCAGGTTGGCCTTCTCATGCAACACGACCATACCCGTTTGGCCCTCTTGGGAGAGGCTCAACCGGGATCGAACGGAGTTATGCCAGGCGGTTGATCCACTGTAAGCCTCGCTGCCCGCATTTCTACCATAGCTGGCCGTAACCTTGTTGACGTGAGCCAAAAGCAACACAGCGCGTCCTGGCCGGGCAAGACGCGATCTCAGGGACCGAATAAATCCCCGAACCTGAGTACGCTTAATTTCGTCGCCGTCGAAGGCATCGCTGGCGTTGTCGATGATGATCAGCCCGATATCGCGTTCTTGAACAAAAGTGGCCAGCTTATTGAGCAACGGGGTTTCGATGGCAGGCACTCCCCGCCCGATCCTTTGCTCCCGGTAAAGTGCGGGATCGAGGTCGCTGGCATCCAGGATGAACAGATTTCTCTGTAACTCGTTCTGGTCTATCCCCGATACTTGTTGGCAAATTCGTGTAACCCGCTGTTGCAGTACCCGCTTTCCGTCCTCGCACGAGAAAAGAAGCACTTTCATCTTGGAAGTTTTCACCCAAAGTCCCTCCCCAAAGCCACATGAATGGCAATTAGAATAGCGACGTAGCTTTTTCCGGCACCACCATGTCCGGCCAGCAAGGTCACCTCATCGCATGGAATCCACCGTTCGACCACATGTGGCAACTCGTGGAACGGACACTCTGCCGGTTCTGTCAGGGAGATAAGGCATGCTTCCAATTCCTGAGCGTCAATCGCAAATGCCTCTGCATCGGACACGGTTTCTGGTAACATCGGTGGACCCGCTTTGATCCCTTCCCGCATGCTCCGGTGGACGATGCGTTCAAACTCCTCTCTCTCCCCATCCGCTTGGACAATCTCTCCTACCGCATCCAGTAGTGCTGACCGGGTCTCCTCCTCATCCTGCCCCCCCGCCACGAGTTGCCCGGCGAAATAAGAGCAACGATTAACAGTGTTGTTTCGTTCCCCCTGTCTCGCCGCAGCAATACTATGGAGATGCCTCTGCATTATAGCGGGGAACTCCTTCGTCGACACCTGATGCACAATCTCCGCAACTTTCAGCTGGATTTCGATGCCGAACGCCTCCAGAATCTGCTGCTCAGAATATCGTGGCCCTGGAGCAGTGTGGTGGAGATGGACCAGGAACGGCGGGTCTTTCTTCCTGTGGGAGAATCCAGGCATACGCATCACCCTGGAGAGATCCACGCAAGCCTTATCTCCCTCGAACCGGGCAACCAATGCCTGTTGGATCTGCTTGAAGTGGTCGAGAACAACCCCCTCCACCAGCCAATAAGCGTGGTATTTGCCGGGCGAGGTTGCCACCACGATATGAGGAGACAACGGCCCAGACATAACCGGCTCCAAAGGGGAACCGTCCAGGTCCACGAATACCGCCCGGACGGCAACAATGTTTTCTGCCTTGCGCCCTTTGCCATCCGTTTCGTTGACCGTGACGAATATCCCTGCCCCGGCCTCGTTTTGCTGCACCAGGTAGGCTTTGTTAGCCTCCAGGGTTCCATGGCGTATCGATTGGGAAACTCCAGCCCCCTTGGCGTCTGGAAAAGTTTGGAACGTCAGGATGCCGGTGGATGCCAAGGTTTTGAGGAACCATTCGGCCTGTCTTTGCTTGTCAGCCGTGATGATGCTAGAATGGCTCGCAGAGTTTGATGTTTGTTGTGTGCCCGCCGCCCCCGGCGGGCTGTTTTTTTGATTCATGACCGCCGCCCTCCGTTCCGTGAATTGGCTTCGGAAGTTGAACCCATCCCCCGATCCGCGATCCATTGATCAAGGTCTGAAACGGCATACACGATGATTCTCCCCAGACGGGAAAACCTCGGACCATCGCCAGTCAGTCTGGCTTTATCGAGAAATCCCTTTGAAACACTACAGTACGCTGCGGCACTACGAACGCGGTGATATTGTTGTGGCATTGTCAGTTTCTCCTGCAACATGAAATAACTGTCGGGCAGCTAATCCGACAGCCGGGCACGTCATGACATGACAGGAAGCATTGTCTTGCGGGGATTGAAACGGGGAAAGCAAAAAGCACCCCGCTTTGTTTTTGTTAAAATCATAATAAAATCAAATTATTAAAAATTACGGAAAAAGCGGGGGAAAAAGCGGGGGAAAAGCGGGAAACAATAAAGATCCCCGCTTTTAGTTTTTAACGGGACGTTTCAGACCTCTGATCTCTCTCTCGATTGTGTCGGGGGATCCCCTCCAGTCAGTTTCTTTAGTAATTTCTGTGGCAATATCCTTGATAGTGCGGTTTGGGTCGGCATTCAGAAGTTCCCGCCCCCTGGTTCTCCATCGAGCGTTGCGGTCAGCAGTTTCGTTCTTGTTTTGCTTCTTCTTGGGTTCCGCACGCTGTGCATGGTTGGGATCCGGCGTCTCTGGCAGTGCATTGGCAACCGCGCCAGATCCCAGCCTAATAATCCGTGCCTCATAGGCTTTCATCTGCTCTTCTGCCATCCTTATTTTACTCACGTAATCAGGATCCTTCGGGCTCAGAGTCTCCGTGAAGTCTCTGAGTTTGGCAATTGCGAGGTATGGGCCAAAGTCTTCCGGCAACGGGGGGAAGTGGGTGGTGTCCGATGGTTGGTGGAAATTCGGCGACGGCGCGCTCCTGACACAAGATTGCTCATTTACGCAGCCAACGCAACCCACGGCTCGTCGTTGGGTTGCTGATTCAACGTATTCCAGCCGTTGACCCGGTGCATGATGATCTGGCCAGAGGCCATCAATGCCCAAAACAACATGCTCGCTGTCGCCGATGAGGGCAGCACGCACTGCGTCTTGATTCGCCTCTTG
>JADGCJ010000249.1 GCA_015229045.1 Magnetococcales bacterium | reverse complement strand
CACCCCCTGGAAAATGGCCTCCCGGTTCTCAAAATCCAGCAAACTGACCAGCCGCCCACCCAAGGCCACGGCCTCAAAATAAGCTTTGGTGGAGTGGTCGGTGGCAATGCCGGTAGGGACGATGAATCCAGCCCGCCCATTGGGGGACGGCAGGTTGAGAAAGAGTTCGGCAAACAGGGCATAGGTGTTGACATCCCCGGTGCCGGTCAGGGGAAACCGCCCGCCCAGGCGGCAAAACTGGCTGACCGCCTCAGCCTCCCGCTTGGCGAAGGCGAACTCTTCCGACAAGGCGTAGTGCGCCGGGCTGGCGAGGGGACTGCTCAAGGCCGCAATCAATTTGCGCCGGGCATCGGCATTGGCGGCGCTTGCAATCTCTGAATTGCGGGCGGTGAAAAACTCCTGCTCCTGGAGTTTGATCCGCTCCCACGGCGGATTGCCCAGCACCACATCGAACCCTCCGCACCAACCCATGGTGTCGTTATCCGCCTTCTCCCCTTGGACCGGGGGATGGAAAACCTCGGGAAACTCCAGGTGCCAATGGAAAAAACGATATTGGGCAGCCAAAGTTTGAATCTTTTCCTTCAACGCATGGGCGACATCGTAGGGATTTTTTTGAATGCGACGAAAAGGTTCCTCGGTGATGGTCGCGCCGAAGAGATCGGTCTTGGGGATCATAAAGGTGGCGCACCACGTATCCGCAAGGAAACGCCCGGAAAGATAACCACTGGAGCGGACATGTTCCGCATACCGCCTTTTCTGTTCCGCCACCTCGCCCAGGGTGTCGCCGGGCAGGGTGTTCAGATTCAACATGGCGGTGGCCAGATCGCCCAGCCGTTGCCAGGGGAAAGTTTCCGTGTTCGGAAGAGAGCCCCCTTTGTTTTGATGCTCAATTTTGTTGCGTTTCTTCAGTGCAGTACAAACCTTCTTATCGTCCCCGGTCAACGGCTTGAAGGCATCGTCGGGAATGCCAGCCACAATCGCCGCCGGAGTGGCTCCCACCAGGGAGTCACCGCACTTGATGCGATGATCCAGAAAGGTCAGCGGCTTGCCCGGTTCCAAGGCCTCGATCCACAAGGCGGTTTTGCATAATTCCACCGACAGGGGATTTTTGTCCACACCATACAGGCAGTGGCGCAGCACCTCCCGCAAGGCATGTTGCCGTTGCTGTTCACCAGGAGTGTCGGAACCCGCCTGTAGCCGTGAAATTTCCGCTGCCAAGCGTCGGGCAGCGGCCAGCAGAAAGTGACCACTGCCGCAGGCCGGATCACAGACCTTGAGGTTGAGAATCGCCCCCACCGGATCGGCGGTGTGGTCCTTCACCGTTCGTTCCAGTACCGGCTCCAGGGCTGACTTGATCAGCTCATTCACCAGTCCATGCGGGGTATAGTAACTGCCGGTGAGCTTGCGCTCCGATCCTTTGCCCCTTTGCTTCTCCTGCTCATCGCCCACAAATCCAAAACGCCAGGGAGATACATGCACATCAATGCGTGGGTGCAGCTCCAACAGGCTTTCGTAGACCGAGCCCAATTCCTCGGTGCCCATATCCCGGTAGTTGATGCGGGAAAGTACCTTGCCGGACTGGAAAAAGCTCAAAGCGTGGATGGCGATCAACAGCCGGGCGTTATCGAGTTGGGCCACATCCAGTCTGGGGCATTGGTCAACATCGAACAGTCCTCCCAAGGCCGGCAGAGCCAAAGGATCCGCCCCGCCCGCCAACCCCCGAAAGGTGACGCCCAGCCCTTGCCACAGGTCGGAATGCCGGTCGTAGTGGCGTTTCCGGAGGGCCTTGTCCCGCAGTCGCGCCAGGGCATACCCCTCCCGATACAGACGTATGGCCTCCAAATCGGCATCGGGGGCATGAAGCAGATGGCGCTCCTCGGCCTTGAAAAGAAACAGCAGTCGGTAGACCAGACGCAACAATTCCTGAAAGAATTCGTTCTCCTTGACCTCCCCGTTTTGCAGTGCCTGGCGCAAGGCCTCGTTGGCCCGGTGCTGTAGAAACCCATTACCCAACTCGCGCAGGGCAGTAGTCACCCCCTGACGCAGATTGGCCAGGGCGCGTTCACCAGTCTCCTGGGCTTGCTTGCGCCAGGACTCCAGGATGCAGTCGGCGGGTTTGTTGTTGCGTGGTTTGATCCGGCTTGCGTGGAAAAGCAACCAGAAGGCGGCAAAATCGGGGTAAAGCTGTTCCTGGAAGATGCGCTCCAGGTCGGCTTCCACGTAAGCGGGCCGGGTAAGACTGGGGTTGTCCCGCAACAGCCGCATTTTCTCGCCGTTGGCTACGAGACCCCACAAACAGGAATCCTCGGCATTGAGGTATTCCTGGATCAAACCATGAGGGGGACGTTTGCGACCCTCATCACCAAAACGAACGTCGGCTAAGTCCAGATCGAATTCACGGGTGGTGAGCAACACCGGAACGGCCTTACCGTACACTCGATGGGTCACGGGGTACTGCCGATCCCCCAAGACGACCAACGAGGAGGGTTCCAAATCCTGGCATCCCAACACATGGGTCAGGAAAGGAACCAACCATTCCTGAATCCCCACCTTGGCGGCGATTCCATCCCGGCGCTCCCGACGAGAGGCGTACTCGGACCATAAGTCCAAACCGATACGCCAATAGCGGCCAATCTCGTCCTTGATGTTGAAAGATTTGGACACCCCATAATCGGCATTGGCCTGATGGGGGGCTGTCAATGCCGCCACCTTCTGGAGAAACTCCGGCGGCAGGATGTTGCCTTCGATTTTAAGCGCGATGAAGCCGTGGTCCTGGTTTCTTTTCATGGCCATTCCCAGGGGTCGATCACGTCCAGGCCAGGAAGAAGAAAATCCTGCCGGTTACGCGTCACCAGCCGCAGTTCATGATGCAGGGCCGTGGCGGCAAGCAGGCTGTCGATGGCGGGCAACGAACGCCCCACTTCCCCCAGCAACCGTCCCCAGCGGTCGGCGACCGCCCGGTCCACCGGTAACACCCGTCCGCCAAACCAACCGGAAAGATCGTGTTCCAGCCACAGACGCAACCTCTCCCGCCGAATGCCTGGGGCCAATCGCTCCACTCCTTTGCGAATCTCGCCCAGAGTCAGCACGCTGACGTGAAGACGATGATCCGGCACCTGAGACAACCAACGGAGTACCGCCGGGTTCGGCTCGGTGCGCACCGTTTCCGACAACACATTGGTGTCCAGCAGGTAGCTCACAACGCCACCTGCCGGTCAGTGGAGCGGTCCCGCTCCAGGTCCAGTTCCACCCCGACGAGGGGGGATGCACGCATGAAGGCCACGAAAGAGGAGGCGGGACGGGTCATCCGGTCGAATTCCGCACGGCTGACCAGCACGGCGGACGGTTCCCCATGCACCGTAATCTCCTGGGGACCCTCCAACGCCGCCCGGCGCACCAATTCGCTGAAGCGGGCCTTGGCCTCCTGCAATTGCCATGTGGTCATGGGAACTTCCTCTGTTGAGTAGTTTGACTAGTCTGACTATAATGGATTTTCGACCGATTGTCAGTCTCAAAATGACACCACCGGGGGCACTGGGCTTCCACCGTTCTCCAGTCCTTGCCAAAGGCCGCAAAGGAAGCCAAATGGGCTTCATGGAAGACTACCGAAGCCCATTCCTGTCCAGAGTGCCAAGCTACCGATACCTCCCTCGGCAAGCGCTATTTCACCGTGCAT
>JADGCJ010000248.1 GCA_015229045.1 Magnetococcales bacterium | reverse complement strand
CCCACCAGGACTCTGTCCTGGACCTGCCAGGGAGCCAGCCCCCTGGACCCCATTGCGCAAAGCGGGGAAGGGGAGGGGAGAGGGAAGAGCCTCCCCCGGATCGAGGCCCAGAGCCACAAAACGATCCACCGTGCGCGGCAGCCGGGCGCGATCCAGGGGACGAATGTCGTTGAGCAGACCAAAACGCCCCTCGCCGAGAAACCCCGTGCGGCGGGCAATATTGGCCCAAAAGGGCACCAGGGCCGATTTCAGGGAGTTGGGCAAAAGAATCGCCTGGCCATAACCTCGCTCGCGCAACTGCCGCCCCAGACGATAGCGCACCCCCAGACCCAACACCCCATGCCCCAAAGGGAGATCCAGGGCGTGGCGTACCTCGGGCATGCGTTCCAGAAGGGGGCGGCTCCAGGGGGGGGCCAGCACATCGATCACCACGCCCGGCCGCCGCGCCTGCAAAACCTTGAACAGGGAGTGCGCCAGGACCATGTCCCCCACCCAGGAGGGACCAACCACCAGCACCGGCTGCGACGCATCCGTCACGCTGGCAACGACGCTCACTCCTCGCGCAGACGCGCCACGTATTCGCGTACCCCCTCCTTGAGGGAGGTGAAGGGTCTGTCATAACCGGCCCGGCGCAAGCGCGTGATGTCGGCCTCGGTAAAGTTTTGATATTTCTCCCGCAAGCCGTCCGGCATCGGTTTGTATTTAAGTTCGCCGCGCCCTGTGATCTCGATCAGGGCGTGAACGATGTCGTTGAAACTGCAACTCTGTCCGGTACCGACGTTGAAAATGCCCTGCACCGGCACCCCGTCGGCCAGAAACAGATTGACATCGACCACATCGCGCACATAGATGAAGTCGCGTCGTTGTTCGCCATCGCCATAGCCGCCGGTACCCTGGAACAGCCACGTCGTACCATCATCCCGCAACTGCCGGTAGCTCTGGTAGACCATGGAGGCCATGCGTCCCTTGTGCAGCTCACGCGGGCCATAGACGTTGAAGTAGCGCAACCCGGCCACCGTACTCTCCACATCGGCCAGACGCCGCTCCACGTAGCGGTCGAAGAGCAACTTGGAGTAGCCGTAGATGTTCAGGGGATCCTCGCTCGAACGCTCTTCGGTGAAGCGGGTACCGTTGCCATAGGTGGCGGCGCTGGAGGCATAGACAAAAGGAATCTCCCGCTCCACGGCAAAGTGAAACAAGAGCTTGGAATAGGCAAAGTTATTGTCCATCATGTAGCGACCATCATACTCCATGGTGTCGGAGCAGGCCCCCTGATGGAAAATGCCCCGAATGCGGGCGTGGTCGAAGCGCCCCTTCTCGATCAAGTCGCGAAAATCGCGCTTGTCGAGAAAATCGGCAAACTCCAGATCGATCAGATTGTGAAATTTGGCACTCTTTTCCAGGTTGTCCACGACCAGAATGTCGCTCTCTCCCCGGAGATTCAACCCTTCGACAATGTTGGCGCCGATGAATCCGGCCCCGCCGGTGACGATATACATGCTCTACTCTCCCGATGCAGCAGTCTGTTCCGGGCCGGTGCGCATACCGGCCACAATGCGGCTGGTGCTGATCCCCTCCACGAGAGGTACCAGGGCCACGCTTCCCCCCCAGGCCCGGACCTCCCGGGCGCCGACGACGTTTTCTTCGGTGTAATCGGCCCCTTTGGCCAGAATGTCCGGTTGCAGTGCCCGGATGAGGCGCAGAGGGGTGGTCTCATCGAACAACACCACGGCGTCGACGACCGCCAGGGCAGCCAGGACACGCGCCCGCTCCTCCTCCCGGATCAACGGGCGTTGCGGCCCCTTCAAGGTGCGCACCGAGCGATCCGTGTTCAGCCCGACGATAAGGCGCTGACCAAGGCGGTGTGCTTTTTCCAGGTAGGTGACATGGCCGACGTGGAGCAGGTCGAAGCAGCCATTGGTGAAAACGATGCGCTCCCCCCGGGAACGCCAGGCGGTGGTCAGGGTCACCGCCTGTTCCAGGGTGAGGCACTTTTCGGCCTGCTCCCGATCGGCGCCGCCGACCACCACCCCCTGCAACTCGTCGAGGTTGATGGGGGTGGTTCCCACCTTGCCGACGACGACCCCGGCGGCCAGATTGGCCAGATGCAGGGCATCCAGCCGCGACAGACCCGCTGCCAGACCCGCCGCCAGGGTGGCGATGACCGTGTCCCCGGCACCCGAGACATCGAACACCTCCCGGGCGGTGGCCGGGATGCGTCGTGGCGCGGTATCCGCCTCCAGCAGGGCGATGCCGCTTTCGCTCAGGGTGACGGCGAAAAAGGCGACTTCCAGGCGTTGTCTGAGCTGTTCGCCGGCGGCCAGGAGCGGTTCCAGGTTGTCGGTCTCCATGCCCACGGCGGCGCCCAGCTCGGAGCGGTTGGGCGAGAGGGCCGTCACTCCCCGATATTTGTCATACGCCTTGCCTTTGGGATCGACCAGGATGGGAATCCCCCTGGCCCGGGCGTGGGCAATGACCGCCCGACAAAAGGGCGCCGTGAGCAATCCCTTGGCATAGTCGGAGAGGATGACCACCCGGGGTGGATCCTGGCCGTCCAATTGCGCCAGGATGGCGGCCAGCAGAGCATCCTGGATCGCTCCTGCGGCGACGAGGGGCTCTTCCCGGTCCAGGCGCAACATTTGCTGGTGGCCGCCGATCACTCGTGTCTTGGTGATGGTGGGCCACCCCTCCACGACCATGACCAGGTGCGCATCGACGCCGGCCTGCTCCAGGGCCTGTCGAATGCGCTGGCCGTTTTTGTCCTGGCCTACCAGGCCGGCCATGCGGGGGCGTAGACCCAGACGGGCGAGGTTCATGGCGACATTGGCCGCACCGCCCACCCCGTCGCTTTCGCGGGTCAGGCGCACCACCGGCACAGGTGCCTCGGGAGAGATGCGTTGCACCTGGCCCCACAGATAACGATCCAGCATCAAGTCTCCGACGACGAGGATGCCGTGCCGGTCAAAACCCGTTGTCAGGGTACGCAGGATCTGGTCACGATTGTCGAACAAGGTCGGTTCACTCCATGATCGAGGCTTCCACCCAGTCGCACAGGAGATGACCCATGAGAATGTGCCCTTCCTGGATGCGTGCGGTGATTTTGACCGGGACCGTCAGACACAGATCGACCGCCTCGCGCAGCCGACCTCCATCCCGACCGGAAAAGCCGAGGGTGAACACCCCCAGCTGCCGGGCCGCAGCCAGAGCGACCAGGACATTGGGGCTGTTGCCCGAGGTGGAGATGCCCACCACCACATCCCCCGGACGGGCCAGCGCCTCCACCTGCCGGGCAAAAATCGCCTCATAGCCGTAGTCATTGCCCACGGCGGTGAGGATGGAGGTATCTGTGGTCAGGGCGATGGAGGCCAGGGCGCGGCGCTCGCGGCTGAAGCGCCCGACAAATTCGGCGGCCAGATGCTGGCTATCGGCGGCGCTGCCACCATTGCCCATCCAGAGGATTTTGCCGCCATTCCGGATGGCCCGCGTCATCTCCGTCGCAGCCCGGGTCAGGTCAGGCAGCAACCCGCGCACCCCCTCGATCATGACCAGATGGTCATCGATGGCACGATTGAAATCGATCAAGTCCAACCTCCTTTTCTTCTTTTTTTCGGGGCTTCGCCCCGGACCCCGCCAGGAGGAAGGGATCATTCCCTTCCTCCTGGACCTCCATCCTGGTCTTTCAGTTTGTTTTTTCGTAACTATTCAGCACCCGGCAACGAATCGGGGTCCAGGGGGCTGGCTCCCTGGCA
>JADGCJ010000247.1 GCA_015229045.1 Magnetococcales bacterium | reverse complement strand
TCATCCTTGCGCGCCATCCTCGCTGGTCAATGTCGGGTTACCGTGACTTTTCGACGCTCGGATGGTCGTACCCTCCATGTGCGCAAGGCTACCACGGCAGAACCTGCTCAGAAAAAAATCTATCAAGCTGTCGGTCTCAATCCAAGCCCAGGCACCGTGAAAAAGATGGTTGTCTGAGGGGTCAAATCAAAGAATCATGAATTTGTAGTGCCACTTGCCAAAGATTAACCTCGTAATGTATTGATATTTAAATTGATTTTTTATTGTGGGTTAAACTTTGGATATCGCTTGACAGGTGAGGAGCACCATGCAAATGGCAATGGAGGCCATGATTGGAGGTTGGTCGAAGGCGAAGGGGAACAGGGATTGACTTGGCGCTTGGTATGATGCGAATCTTCCGACTCTTGTAAGGGCTGTTCCGTCTTGTTGCTATGGCGGTTACTGGAATAATCAACATCAGGGATGCGCATGAACGCTGACACTTCCCCTATCACCCGAATCCGTTCGGTGGAGTCAAACCCGGAGTCCCCGTTCGCGGGCGATTTGTTCGTGCGTGAGAAACTGGCCGAGCGGTTGACTGGACTGGTCGAACGGATGGCGGATGGCTACGTACTCGCCATCGACGCTCCGTGGGGAGAAGGCAAAACATGGTTCGCCCGGCATTGGGCCGCCGACTTGCGCAAAAAAGAGTTCAAGGTGGCCTACATCGACGCCTTCAAACAGGATTATGTCGAAGATCCCTTCTTGATGGTTTGCTCCGAACTGCTTGCGCAAATCGTGGAGGACGAGTCGTCCCATTCCAGAGTCGCGGAGGCTGGATGGAAGGTGGCCAAGGCACTTTTCCCGATAGCGGCCAAGACTGTCGTCAACTTCGGTGGTAGGTTTCTCCTGGGTACGGCGGATCTTTCGGAGGAGATGCGCAAGGCCGTCGAGGAGGTGGACAGGAAGATGGCGGACGCCCTTGAGAAACATCTCGCCAAACGTCTTGAAGCCTATGCCGAGGACAAGCGCAGCGTGGAGGGGTTTGCCACGGTTCTGGCCGAGGAGGCTGCCAAACAGGATAAGCCACTGATCATTTTCGTGGATGAACTTGATCGTTGCCGACCGGATTTTGCTATCCGCACGATAGAGCGCATCAAACACTTTTTTGATGTCCCGAAGGTGGTGTTCGTGCTCATGGTGAACCGGGAGCAACTCGAATCCTCGGCCAGAGGGATCTACGGCCAAGGTCTCGAAGCGGGGGCTTATCTGGGGAAGTTCGTGCAGTTGTGGTTACGGCTGCCGAAAAATCGCTCCATTGAAGCGGGATGGACGAATCATAACAAGATTTACTGTCAAAATCTCGCTAAGCGTTTCGGAGTAGAAAAACAACAAGGGCATGGTGAATTTCAAGAGGTGTTTGCTGCTTTGGCGAGCATCACTGGCCTATCCCTTCGTGATCTGGAACGCGGCTACACACTTTTTTCTTTCGGATCACCCTTTGGCGAATTAGGGGCATTTGCCGCTTGGGCGGTCTGGCTAAAACTGAAACGGCCTGACATTCATGCCGGGGTGATCGCTGGTCGTACCGAGGCCAATCTTGAGGCCGCTAAGGTGGCGGAAGAACTGAAAGCGCAGGAGAAATACTCTTCATGGCTTTCACATATTGAGGTGCTGCATAATTATATGGTTAGCGGAGACGCGACGGTTATGTCTGTAGATCTAACTAATTATTTGAAAGCAATTTCTTTTTTTGGGCGCAAAAGAGAAGAACAAATCATACCCGGATTGTGCGAGAAATTGGATTTGACGGTGGAGAACTGAGGGGTAGCTGTGATCGTTATCTCGTTATAATCAACCTCAAGCCTGTGACGGCTGCGCAGGCATCTCTGAGGCATCGTTGTCCGTGGTGCATCGGTCTGATAATGCTGTCGTGATGGATTCGTTCAGATTCCGTCCGACGCGTATGAACCCCAACAAGCGGGCGATGGCTTTGACCCGTTCCTCACCTTCTACCGAACAGCTCTCGGCTTCGATCATCCTGTCGCGGGTGTGGATTTCTTTTCTGGTGGGTACCATGTGGGTGCTGGGAAACATTCAGAGCCACCTTGCGGATGGCTCTGAATGTTTGATCTTGAAGAATATGGTGAACCAAGACGAACGTTCCAAACCCAATTCTCCGTCTTTTTGTGCAGTGCAATACGGAGAAAGTTTGAGTGCCGCTTGGTCAGCAATTGATACTGTGATCGAATATCATATTGATTTTGTTATTTGTTGTCTGGCATCTCAAAATTGCTCCATGGGCCAAAGACACCTCTGGAGCATTTGAGTCTGCGATTTGATGTTGCTGGCAGATCCTGTTTTTTCTGGTCCAGAAGGACAGGTTCTGGACCAGAAGGGCAGGGGGTCACGATGCAAAGACCTCCTCCACGGAGTTGGCGAAAACGAAATTGTCGCTCCAGATCTCGATCAGATCCAGATCCGCTGCCTTTATCTTCTCAGTTACCCAATCTGGCGTTTGGCCAAATTTTCGGCGCATAAGTTTCAGGAGCATGGAAGCGGCTTCTTCCTGGCGGCCTTCCAACTTGCTGTCTATCTGCGCCTTCATGAACAACGGCCTCAGTACGTCATTTTCCATTACATTGAATGTCAGAGCCATTTCTTCAGCCTCCTTTTTGATGAGTGTCTCCAGTCGGCGCAGCCTGGACAGGACGAACAGTTTGGCCAGAGCATCAGCCCGAGCCTTGGGTAGTAGTTCACTGATGCGGTACAGGAGTTCCTGGATCGTTTCCTCTTGCTGATCCATCCGGCACAGGATGGCCAGGATATTTTCCTCCAGAAGCGGGCTGTCCATCAATTTTCGACAGTCAATGGTGCGGATGTCCACCACTTCGTAGCGGAAGGTGAGGCTTTTCTCCTCGATGGCCGCTTGTGGTTCCCAGGCATCCAGTCCAACGTACAACACCTTCTGGATCAAGTCTGTGTCAGGATATCTCTGGCGGATCAGTGCGTAATACATTAGCATCCGCCAGTCCATACCCTCGGATGAACTCTGCAACTCCAGGTGCAGGATCGATCCGTTCTCCATCCGGAACACCAGATCCGGTAGTCGTTTCTGGGTGGATGCGAACTCAACGGACAGCAACTCGACCGCCTGCTGTCCACTCAAGATCCGTAAGAGCGTCTGGGGCAGGTGTTCGAACAGATCCTTGAGTGTGGTGTCGTACTGGGATCTGTTGCTTTCGTTCGTGTTTTCCATGAATGCCTGCTGTTTACAAAATCCAATCCGATATCAGTTGGACTGATCGACTATCCTGTCGGTTCCATGCCATCCCGCTGTGCAGCATCCTATTCATCCGCAGATTCAACGTCGTCGCCGGGTTGGTCGCCTGGGCGGTGCCGATTGTGTAACCCGAGTCAGAACCGTGACACCTCAGAAACGCAACTCTTGGGTCCAAATTACCTGTTGACGCCGGATCAGAATCAGATCCGCCCTGGGCGGCACGGAGGTGACGGGTACCTCAATACGGACTTCAATGCCAACCGGTTTCAACAGCTCTTTCAGGGTTGCCCTAACCGGATTATGCTAGTGGCTCAACCGGGCTGATTTGAAGGGTAAAGTCGCGCCAATTTGATCCGAGCTGTTTCGGTTGTGAATTGCCATTTCACCTTACACTTTCCCTGGTTCCGTTCCTTTTCCCAAGCGGCAACTTCCCGGATCAGCGTTTCTCGATCAGGAATCCGACGATCCAAGCACTGACCACTGAGCACGCTCAATTCGATCTCTGCCATGTTCAGCCAACTG
>JADGCJ010000246.1 GCA_015229045.1 Magnetococcales bacterium | reverse complement strand
CCCTGACAAAGGCTTTCATGTCCAGGCCTTTTTTGAGGGGGTACTGAATAGTTACATTGGAATGAGGATTGCCGTGCAGAGGCGTTTGGGGATCAGCGCTCCATACGCTCCTTGTACTCCTTGTTATGGCGGCGCAACTGATCCAACTCCATTCGGGCAATGGTCTGGTCCTGAGTGTAGGCAGGGAAGAGCCGTATCGCCTCCCGATAGTGCCAAAGGGCGTTCCGAACGTCCGCCATCAGATGGTGATAACGCGCCAAAGCCAGATGACTGGCTCCCGGATGCTGCAGCTCCCCCTCAACCAGGCCCAGTTGGTAGAAAGGTTTTGGTTCCAGGGGTTTCTCCGAGGTAAGCTGCCGCAGCAGGCGCATGGCCTGATCGAACTGCTTGCGTTCGGTCAGCGTGACGGCCAGTTGGTAGCGCAGATCGAAATGGTTGGGCAACAGCACCAGGGCGGTTTTGAAATCCTTTTCAGCGCCATCGACCTGGTTCAGCTCCAGGCGGGTCAAACCCCGTTCCCGCAGAAAATAGGGATTCTTGGGGGATTGTGCCACGAGGGATTCAAGGGTGGCCAAAGACTCGTTCAGGTGTCCGCTGTAACGCTGGGCCAATGACAGGCCATAACGTGCTGCCTGAACGCTTTCAGGGGTCTCGGCCAGAGCCAGGCGCTTGCGAAAGCGCTCGGAGCTGGCATCAGGGTCGACGTTGACATCGGCTTCCAGCTTGGCCTGAATGCGTAACAGCCAGGCAGCTTCACCGTTGTCCGGTCGTGGATTGGGGGGTGGGTATTGCGTTGCCAGATCCCTGGCCTCGATCATGCGGACCGAACTGACCGGATGGGAGAGCATGTAGGGAGGGGGCTGGGAAGCGAGTCGTTGTTCCCGATTGATGCGCTCCATGAAATCGGCCACCCCGTTGGGATTGAAACCGGCGTTGGCCAGGTAGGGGATGGCCAGTCGATCGGCCTGTTGCTCTTTTTGGCGCATGGTAGTCAACAGGGCCGTTTGGGCAGAGGCAGCCCCGCCGGCGATGCCCGCCTGGGCAATGGTGCTGTCGCGAGCGACAAGACCGGCTGCAATACCCACAGCGGCAGCAATCAGGGAGCGGATAGAGAGATTTTTGGCCTCGTCTTGCAACTTGATGTGATGCCCGGCTGCCAGGTGCCCGATTTCGTGCGCCATGACGCCGACCAGTTCGTCCCGGTTGTGTGCGGTGAGAATCAGGCCACTATGGAAGACGATATGGTGGTTTTCCAGGGCAAAGGCATTCAGGGAGCTGTCCAGGATGACGTGAAAACGTATGGAGTCCGGTGGAAAATGGGCAGCCTGGATCAGGGGAGCGGCAAATTGATCCAGCAGATCGCTGATTTCCGGGTCGGAAATCAAGATGACCTGGTTGGGATCCTTGTCTTTCTCTTTGCTCCCGCTGGATGCCGGGAGCAGGGCTGCTCCGGCAAGAAAAAGGCAAAAGACGATGAATTTCAATGGGAAAACCGGCATGGCATGACGGCGGATGGTCATAAAATGGGGTAACCTTCCTTCCATGATCGATTAAGGCCGATATCTTGCATGTATTCGCAATGTGGCCTTGGGGGCGGAGATCGCATGCGTGGTCATCGGCAGCGTGGTGACCGGGTGGAGATGGGTGGTACGATCAACGGGCACTCTTTGCCGACCCCTCCGGATATTATGGCTTGTCTGGGGCCTTTTGGCGAGTCTTGTTTGAGGGTACATCTCTTGCGTGGCAATGGGTCGTCGATCATGGCCGTGAATCGTTTCAGTCGTTTGGTGGAGTTGCGGCAGATCCAGGAAGAGACGGAGGCGATGGCTTATTCGCGCAATCTGGCCTGGATGGAGGGGTTGAGGTTGAAATTGCAACAAATCGATCTGGAGACCGAGCAGGCCCGCGAGGAGGTGCGTCATTTGCAGACGACCGACTCTTCGCGCCTCTCCCCTTCCGTGTATGAAAATTTTTTTCGTGGACAGGTGGTGAGGCGGCGACGGTTGCAGGTCAGTATTCAGCAGGCACGCGAGGAGGTGCGTAAATCGCGTGAGGCCTGGCATGCCGTTCGGGTGCAACTCAAAAAGACGGAAAAACTCCAGGAGAAGGAGAGCGACAAGCTGAACGCTCTGGCCTCGCACAAGGAGATGAAAGAGTTGGACATGATCGGCCTGCTACAGTTGAAAGATGCCTCCTGAACGGGTGTTGGCCATGGGCAAGAGATCCGGTTTGGATTGGGTTGGGAGATTCTGGATGGTCAATTCGATCCGCTGTTGGTTGGGGTTGATGGTTTTGCTGTTGCTGACGACGCCCTGTCAGGCGGCAGAAGGGGCGGCTGCTTCTGCGGCCAGCGCTGGTTCGCACACGGCCGGTTCACAGCCGGTCAATCCGCTCAAGGATCCCATCCAGTTGTTGGATTCCCTGGAAAAACGCCGTCTGGAACTGGAAGAGCGCGGTCGGCTGCTCGATGCACGAGAGGTCGAACTCAAACGGATGGAAGAGCGTCTGGGGAAACGGGTCGCCGCGTTGGAGACGTTGCGCACATCCATCGAGTCCGATTTGCTGGAAGAGAAAAAGCTTGACGATGCCAATATCATGCGGTTGGCCAAGATCTACTCGGGCATGAAAACACGGGCTGCGGCCGAACGCATGCAAAAGTTGGATCGCAAGGTGGCCCTGAAGGTGCTGAAGGCCATGAAGGAAAAAGTCGCGGCCAAGGTTTTGGGCAAAATGGATGCTCCGGCTGCGGTGGAACTGGCTGACGGATTGGGGATTACGTCGACGGATCGTCGCAATAAACGTTGATTTGTAACTATTTGTCGCTTCTTTGCAAACCTCTTCTCTCCTTGAACAGCAGATGTTCGTTCTGAACATCTGCTGCCCTCTTTTCTTGCCCTCTTCCGCAAAAAACAGTCAAGATCATCTGCGGTCACTCCGATACATGTCGTAAGCTTGACGATGCTGATGGGTTCTGGATAGCTCCCGAGTGAATCCCGGATGCCGAAAAAAGGGTCAAGAGTGGAAGTCGAGTGACCGATAAGTCAATTGCAGGCCGGAAGGTACGGGCAAGAGACAAAAGAGGGAGAGTCAGGCGGGTTGCTTGGAGGGATGACGTCAACGGGTCGAGTCGATGAGAGATGGGCGTTGACGTGTGGTGGTTGTGACCAGGTCAGGAAGGCCTGGTGTTTGACATGAAGCAAGGGTTGGACTGACCCTTCAAAATGAACGGTCCACCTCCAGTCATGGACGAATAACAGCAGGCCCCGGGTGGGGTTTTGCGTGTCGGAGGTAGAGTCATGTTGTTTCGCGATGGTTCAAGTTGTTCCATATCCAATGCTCGATGCGTTCGTGTACGATCTCGCGTATTGAGTCTCACTTTTCTCGGATTTGTGTCTGGTTTTCGGATGAACTCTGTTTTGGACAGAGGGATGGCTCCGGATACTGGCGAGCGGTTGCGAATCCGTGCCCTGGATCGGGTTTTCCCCCATACGGTTTTTAACGCCGAGAGTGATTTCAACTGATGGTTGTGACGGGTCTTTCTTGAAATCATGACCACGGCAAAGGCTGTGTTCGTCGGACTGTTTCTGGCAGACAGGGGGTGGTGTCGCCCTGTGGTTTCGGAAACATGATTCGATGAGTGACAGTCGCATGATGAATTTCCAAGGTTGTTCGTGGAACTCCTGACAGGGTATTCATGATTGATTTCTTGTAACTGTTCAGCACCCGGCAACAAACCGGGGTCCAGGGAGCTGGCGACCGGACAGGTCCAGGACAGAGTCCTGGTGGGGTTCGGGGCGAAGCCC
>JADGCJ010000245.1 GCA_015229045.1 Magnetococcales bacterium | reverse complement strand
TGAAGGTCGCCACGCTTGACTTTAAAGATGGTGCTTCCGTCCTCGTAGCGGGTACACTCATAAACGTATTCACGAATTACAAAGGCATGGTATAGTAGACTCGTGGACATGATTGGTCTCCTTTTGGTTGGGATCGAAACCCCAATTGGAGACCCTTGTCCACCTACTTGTCACCCCATCAGGTACGCTTCCGCCGGAAGAGCCGTTATTCGGAGGTCTCCCACTCGATCCGGTCGAGCCAGCCGCCGGCCAGGAATTTGGCCTGGCTGGGACTCTTGCGCGCCTGGGTGGCGTAGTGGGCGAACTGGAATCCGTTCATCAGCCGGAACAGCAGCAAGCCAACCCCACGCTCCAGCATCTTGGCCACGGCGGCGAGCGTGCTCGGGCCCATCCATCGTGAGCTGTCCGGAGAGGCGGAACCGGATGTTGAGAATGTTGATCGACTCCTGCAGCCACGTCTGCGCGGCAACCACCCCGACGTTGACGGCGCTGTCGAACAACTCCTCGGCAACCCCTTGATGACCGATCCGGTCGCAGCCGCACCGCTCCCAGAACTCGCTCCGGTAGAACGTCTCCACCATCCCGTTCAGGCTCTCCAGATCCGCCCCCCGGATCACCGGCACGCCGGAGGCGTTCTTGAGCCGGTCGATCAGCGGCCAGCCCGGCCACTTGGGATGATAGACACGGGAGATCTCCCGGTAGGTCTCCCCACCATGATCACCGGGCGTGTTGCACCAGCCACCCTCGTGGTCCATGGTTTTTTGAAAGGCTTGGCTGAAATCGGGCATGTCGCGCTCCTGACAAAGAGGTTGCGTCCGCTCCGGGAACCCCCCCAGGGCGGCATCTTGGTCAGGATAGGTGTGATAAAAAGAGAGGTTAAGGCGACGGTTGTCGGTAACACAGATTTGGCTTGAAAATGGCATACAGATGGTTTTGATGCAGAAACCATTTTCGTTGCGTCACGAAAATGGTTCATCTGATTTTCTGTGGCGGTTACCGCCTGGGATGGATAGAATAAACGCAAAATGGGAGAACAGGCATGACGACGAAAACGGGTGACAAGGGCCAGCCCGCACCATCCAAATCCAGCGGAAAGTCCACTCCTCTGAGAGAGGCTTTAGACACAAGTATTGCCGGGATTCGGTCGCCTGTCCGGTTGCCTGAACCGCCGCCTCCCAAACCCAAACCTCCAGAAAAAAAGGGGTGATCCCATGCCTTCCGATCCGAATTCTCGTGAGCAGAGCCCACTGACCGATCGCTGGGACGATCTGGGGTTCGATATTCGCACCTCTGTTCGTTATCACCAGAGACGGGTGCACTTCTTCGATCGCTGGAACGCCACGACGAATGCTGTCGTACTGTTTTCCGGCTCCAGTGCTGTGATGACACTGTTGACGGAATCCATCTCTCAAAAGGTGGCGGTCGTGATCTTTGGCGGACTCGTCTCTGCGGCTGCCCTGGTCGATCTGGTCGTCGGCACGGCCAGGATGGCGCGTCTGCATGAAGGGTTGTATCGCCAATTCATTGACTTGGAGTGCCGATGGACAGCCATCCACGATCCGTCCGAGGTCGATTTTTCAGCACTGGAAAGCGAAAAACTGCGCATCGAGCAGGGCGAACCGCCACCGATGATCACCCTGGTGGAGATGTGCTGGAACGATACGGCCCGCTCTCTGGGTAGCAGCTATCGGATCGTTGGGATTAAGGGTTGGCAGAAAGTGTTGGCCAATTTCCTGACCCTCGAAGATCCCACTCACAAACGGGAAGATCTGGGCAAGGCGGTTGCAACGTAACTGAAGCGTTCGTTCCCAAGGCGTTTCTGACACAAAGCAGGGCCGAGAGATTCTCAGCCCTGCTTTGTTTTAATCTGGATGAAACGTGGATCTTGAAGAGGTTGCGGCCACTCCGGGAGCCTCCCAGGGCGGCATCTTGGTCAGAATAAAGGATGAGAAAACGGGGATGAAGCCGACGGGTGACGGATGGTGTTGGCCATGCGAGCTGGTTTTGATGTCAATAATTTGAATTATAATAAGGTTTGGAGCGATTTTGCAAATAATGGGTATCCCTTTGACCCAAGTTAACGAAAATGATACTTTGGGCCAATGGAGAGTGAGAGCCTCAAATCGCCTCTGGTGGCGGGCACGGACTACCCGCGTACGTTCCAGGAAATGGACGACTGGTTTCGGAACGAGTCGGGTTGCCGGGCGTACATCCGGCGGTTGCGCTGGCCGGACGGGTTCGTTTGTCGAATTTGTGGCGCGCACGCTGAACCGTGGGAAACGTCGCGCGGAGTGTTGGTGTGCCGCGCTTGCGGTGCGGAGACATCTTTGACGGCGGGCACTTTGTTTCAGGTTACGCGTAAGCCGCTGCGGCTCTGGTTTCTGGCAATGTGGTTTGTGACGAGCCAGAAGAATGGGGTAAGCGCCCTGGGGCTGCAACGCGTTCTTGGTATAGGAAGCTATGAGACGGCCTGGACTTGGTTGCATAAGCTGCGCCGCGCCATGGTGCGTCCGGGACGTGATCTCCTGTCTGGCGAAATCGAGGTCGACGAAACCATCATCGGAGGTCCGGAGGAAGGACGCAAGGGTCGCGACATTGAGGACAAGTCGCTGGTGGTGGCAGCAGCCGAGAAGCGAGGCCGGTATATTGGGCGCATTCGCATGAAGTGCATCGACGATGCCAGTGCCGATACGTTGATCGGGTTCATTCGTGAGACCATCGAACCAGGTGCTACGATCCATACGGATGGTTGGAAGGGCTACAACGGCCTCAAAGCCGCAGGCTACGGTCACCGCGTTACGGTAATCAGCGGCTCGTCCCATCCAGCGCATGAACTCATGCCGCGTGTGCATAGGGTTGCCTCGTTGCTCAAGCGTTGGCTCATGGGCACACTCCAGGGTGGTATCCAGCAGCGCCATCTCGACTACTACCTCGACGAATTCACTTTTCGCTTCAACCGTCGCGCATCGCGCGCCCGAGGGCTGCTGTTCCACCGCTTGGCTCAGCATGCCGTTGACCTTCATCCCGTACCTTATCGAAGCATCATTCATGGCCGAGAACCCTAACTTGGGTCAAGGGGATACCCATTTTGCAAATAATCAATTTTCTACTATCGATCTCTGCGGTACGCCCGATATGGTATCTACAATCATCATCATGAAAGATCCTCAAGCTGATCTCTTTCTGTCATCAACATCATTACAGGATAAAATACGATGAAAAGACTGTTGTTCGTTCCTTTGGTCGCATTGGCTGGCTGTGCCTCCATTACCACAGGCACGTCGCAAAATATCCTGGTGGATACCCCTAAGGTAACGGGCGCTCGATGCCAATTGACGGACAAAAAAGGCGGCACATGGCATACTCCTGATACCCCCGGTACCGTCACCGTGCGCAAGGGGGATGGCCCCATGACGATCGTCTGCAAAAAGGATGGATACAAACCCAGCACCGTCCAGGTGGACGAAGAACTCGCCGGGGCCACCCTTGGCAACATCATCCTGGGTGGTGGTATAGGCATTCTGGTGGACGCCACCACCGGCGCCGCACAGCAATATCCCGACAAGGTCGTGATCTGGATGGAGCCGGAAAGCTTCCCGTCCGAGGTCGCCCGCGCATCTTGGATACAAGACAAAAAAACCTACGAACAATCCATTCTGGACGCAGAAGCGAAGAAGCGGGAACAGGAAAAAATAGATCTGGACAGGACAAAATAATAGGCTTGTTCACTGCTGTCCAAAATAATCTGCCGTAGGCGATTGGCTCCTTTGCTGGCGCGGGTTGGGTACTGTTTGGGACGGATTTTCAGGTTGAGGTTG
>JADGCJ010000244.1 GCA_015229045.1 Magnetococcales bacterium | reverse complement strand
GAGGGGGACGGCTGGGACGCCAACCGTCCTACCATGTCCAGCATCCTCACCTATCAGAATCGCATCTACCTGATCGATGCCGGTCCCAACCTGGTCTACACCCTGACCGCGCTGGGAATCGGGATCGAGCAGGTGGACGGACTGTTCCACACCCACGCCCATGACGACCACTTCGCCGGCCTGACCGCCCTGATGCGCTCCGGGCGGCGGATCAAGTACTTTGCCACGCCTCTGGTGCGGGCCTCGGTCGCCAAGAAACTGGCGGCCCTGCTCGACATGGACGAGGCCAATTTCGCCGATTTCGTCACCGTACACGACCTGACCTGCGATAGCTGGAATGATATCGAGGGGCTGGAGGTGATGCCGATCTTCTCTCCCCACCCGGTGGAGACCACCGTACTTGTGTTCCGGACCCTGTCCGGCGACGGCTATCATACCTACGGGCACTTTGCCGACATCGTTTCGTTGGATGTGCTGAAAGGCATGATCACCGACCAGGACGATGCTCCCGGCCTGTCGCGCAAGGCGTTCGATATGGTCCGCCAATCCTACCTGATTCCGGTGGATGTCAAAAAGCTCGACGTGGGAGGCGGCATGATCCATGGCTCCGCCAAGGACTTCAAGTCGGACGCCTCGGGACGCATCCTTCTCGCACATCGGGCGACGGAACTGACCGCCGAAGAAAAGGAGATCGGCTCCAGTGCTGCTTTCGGAACGTCGGATATTCTGGTGGAGGGGCTGGGAGACAGCCTGCGCCGCCAAGCCTATTCCCATCTCGAGGCCCACCTGGGGAACGTTCCGGCCCACCACTTGCGCACCCTGATCAATCACCCCCTCGTCGAGATCAATCCCGGCTCCATCGTCCTGAAAAAGGGTGAGATTCCGAGCCATGTCTATCTGCTGGTGACCGGGCGGGTGGAGAAGATCCGCACCCAGAGCAACCTCCTCGTCACCTTGTCCGCCGGAGCGCTGATCGGTGATACCTCCGGGTTGGAAAGGCGCCCCTCCGGCCACACCTACCGTGCTTCGTCCTTCGTGCGTGCTCTGCGTCTGACGGTGTCCCTCTATTGCGAGATCATCAGAAGCAACGGGTTGCTGGAGCGGATGCGGCATGCGGCGGTGATGCGCTCCTTTCTCGAGTCAACGACCCTGTTCGGAGAAGGCGTGCCGGCCGCCACGCTCAGCCGCATCATTGATGCGGCGACGGAGCATCGCCTTGCCATGTCCGAGACGATCAACTGCCGCAGCCTCTCCACGCTCAATATCATCCGCAGCGGCCGGCTGGAACGATCCGTCGGCGACACGGTCCTGGACACCCTGCTCCCGCTGGACTTCTTTGGCGAGGAGGGGGCCTTGTTCAAAATCCCCTGCATGTTCCGCATGCGCGTGCTCGAAGACACCACGGTCATCACCATTCCGGGCCATCTGCTCGAGGAAATCCCGATCGTCCGCTGGAAGCTGCTGGAGAGCTACCGCCGACGGGCAGCCTGTGTTCTGCACTCCGGGAACGAAAAGGGCGTCTTTGCCTGGCGGGACGAATTCACGGTCCACGTCACCCAGATGGACATTCACCATCACCGTCTGGTGGAGATCGCCAACGCGGTCATCGAAAGCCTGCGCCAGAACGACCGTCTGTTTCTTGCCAAGGCGCTGGATGCTCTGGTGGACTACACCCGTTATCATTTTGAGGCCGAGGAACAACTGATGTTTCTCTATGGGTATCCCGATGCCTCCAGCCACCGGGAAACACATCAGGATTTGATAGCCCAGGTTGTCGAGTTCCAAAAACAGGAGAAGGCGAAATCGACCTCCGATGTCGGGGCGTTCCGCCACTTCTTCGAGAGTTGGCTGGTACGCCACGTTCTCGAGGAAGACCGCCGGTATGGGGAGTTTCTCAACGCCAAGGGATTGTACTAGTGGCCCCGGTGAATGGGGCGGGATGGCCGGCAATACTCCCAACACCCCCGAAGAGGTGATCACGGTCGAAACTGTGCCGGGCAGTGCCGGTCTTTTCTCCTCCCCTTCATCGCCTCTCGCGGAGAACCGATTTGCCATTTTCTTATTGCGAGGGGGTTGCTCCCGGGGGGTGACTCGGGCCACACTATAGGCATGAGCACACCTTGCGCAGGTCCGTCCATCCGCATGATTCCCGAGGGCGAGGATCGCCCCCGACTGGTTTGCGGCGAGTGCGGTTTCATCTTTTATGAAAACCCGAAACTCATCGTCGGAGCGGTCTGCACCTGGGGGGACTCCTACCTGTTGTGCAGGCGTGCCATTGAGCCTCGCCGGGGTTACTGGACCATGCCGGCCGGGTTCATGGAACTCGCCGAGACGGCCGAGGCCGGAGCCGCCCGCGAAGTCTGGGAGGAAGCCGGAGCCAGGGTGATCATCGATGGTCTGCTTGCCATCTACAGCATCCCGGAGATCAGTCAAGTTCATCTGATCTACCGGGCGGTGATGGAAACGGCGGACTTTGCTGCCGGCCCCGAAAGCCTGGAGGCGCAACTGTTCCCCTGGGGCAGCATCCCCTGGGACACGTTGACCTACCCAAGCGTGGCCTGGTCTCTGCAGTACCACCGCGATGTCATCGGCAGCAAGATTTTTGCTCCACGCGGGATTCCCGGGGGACAGACGTTGCAACAAATGGGGCAACAAATGGGGCAACAAATGGGGGAGTCGGTGTGCGGTTGTACGGGAGGTCGGGATGGCTGACAGATTTTTGATCGACAGTCACAAGATGATGTACCACCCGGATCGGGTTGCTGCGCTCATGGATGCCGTGCGCGACTGGGAGAAGGCCAAACAGGTCTATCCGGTCTACGTCGAGTTGTCGCCCATGGGGGCCTGTAATCACCGCTGCACCTTCTGCGCCTATGACTACATCGGCTACAAGACGGTGAAGCTCGAAACCGAAGCCCTGCGCCTGCGTCTGCCGGAAATGGGGCGATTGGGGGTGCGAAGCATCATGTTTGCTGGCGAGGGCGAACCGATGCTGCACAAAGATATCTGCGAGATCGTGCAGATCACCAAGGCGTCGGGCATTGACGTGTCGTTCACCACCAATGCAACCGCCATTCCGCCTGACTTCGCGAGCAGGGCTCTGCCCCACGTGTCCTGGATCAAGGCATCGATGAACGCCGGGACCGCCGGGACCTACGCCCAGGTCCACCGCTGCAAGCCCGAGCATTTCGAGACTGCGATCAACAACCTCGCCGCCCTGGTCGAGGCGCGACGGGCCGGGAATTTGTCGGTGACTCTTGGCGCACAACTGCTGCTGCTGCCCGAAAACGCTCACGAAATCAGAGAACTGGCCCTGATCTGCCGTGACCGCATCGGCCTCGACTATCTGGTCGTCAAACCCTATTCCCAACTTGGTTTCAGTACCAATCAGGTCTACAAGGACCTGGAGTACTCTCAATTCGCGGACATCGAGAAAGACTACCGGGACATCAATACGGATTCGTTTAATCTGGTCTTCCGCACCAACACCATGCGCAAGTACACCTCCCAGGACCGCTATCCGAAGTGTTACTCGACCCCCTTTGTGTGGGCGCACGTCATGGCGTCGGGCGAGGTCTACGGTTGCGGAGCCTATCTTCTGGACAAGCGGTTTCTTCTCGGCAACATCCACGAGCAATCCTTTCAGGACATTTGGGAGGGCGAGAAGCGCCACCAGGCCTTTGACTTTGTCACCAAAGACCTGAACATCGACGAATGCCGCCGCAATTGCCGCATGGACGAGGTTAACCGCTACCTCTACCAGATCATCGACAACCGGCCGGGGCATGTGAATTTTATTTGAGCCTGTGATAGGGGCAGTGGCAGGGTAATCG
>JADGCJ010000243.1 GCA_015229045.1 Magnetococcales bacterium | reverse complement strand
GCACCGGTGATGGGGCTCGTTCCAACATCCCCAACAACAGAGGATCGAAAAACGTTGGTGATTCCAGATTTGCTAAGAATTGCGAAATTTCCAGCGGAACCCAGGTTTACGGGCGACGGACCTCCGGCGGAGGCAGCACTTGCACCCACGACCACATAACTAGCGAACATTGCTGCCAGCATCAATTTTTTGCTGTTTTTCATAACGTTTTCCTCTATGAAGGCCGGATTCCTCCGTCAAAGGCGGGGGTTTACCGACTTAAATTAGTTTCAAGCCCAATGCTTGCCACTAAAATTTATAACGCACATATCGCGCCAAACGATCAATGATGAACAATGAACAGGTAACTAATTGATTTTACTTGATAAAATTAATTGGAATTTTGCCGAATGACGGGGTTGTTTCATTCATTTGTTTCAAACACCCAGTTTCATACTGTATTGAACGAAATAGTTTCAAATTAACGTTGAAACGTCGGGGTGGTCACAAACTGGGTTCCTCGCTGTTTCGCTAGGGTGGTCGCCCTCAGTCACAAAATCAGGGGACACCATACCGTGGAATCGAGGGACACCATGCCTATTTCTTTTATAGCCATAAGGAAAATGCGTAGGGTATAACTTGATTTTGCACAATAGGGAAAATACGTATTGTGTCTCGCGATTTTGTAAATATGCTATCCTATCCAAGGCCGCCTTCCCGGGCGGCCATTTTCGTGGGAAATTCCCCGCAGCAAATCCGTGGACAGCATACGCATTTCCTTTATAGCCATAAGGAAATGCGTAGGGTGTCCCCGGATTACCGTCCTGGGGCGCTGGACCGATCCCATGCCGACCTGGGGTTCTTCGGTGATGTCATGGGTGATCCGGCTCGTCAGATTATGACCGGCTGGAAAATGCCGAAGCAGACGATGAAATCAGTCGCTCCTGCCTCAGAGGAACGATGAGGGTTTCTCCCTGCCGTTTCGCTCGCCTGCTCGAAATTCTGGCAAATCTTTTCTGCTGAACAGCCCAACACTTTCGAAGAATTTCCCCGTGCAGAGGCGGTTCGCTCCGCAGGTTGCCGGTGGAAGGATGTCAACAGGCTGTCAACTCCGGGGTCTGTCCAGCTCGATAGTTGCCCCGTATCGCCCCAGGACTTCCAGCAATTCACGCTTGCGGATCGGCTTGATAAGATGCTCATCGCAGCCGGCCAACCGGCTCTTTTCCTGATCACCCGGCATGGCGTGGGCGGTTAGGGCCAGTATGGGGGTGTGCGGACGTTTGGTTTCCTTCTCCCAGGCGCGGATCGTCCGGGTCGCCTGCAGGCCGTCCATTCCGGGCATCTGGATGTCCATCAGTAGCAGATTAAACTCCTGCGCCTTGAATAGCCGGACCGCTTCGGCCCCATCACGGGCCATGGTCAGGCGACAGGGAACCTTTTTCAGATATGACTGGATCAGCATCCGGTTGTCCTCGGCATCCTCCGCCAGAAGGATGGCCACATCCCCCGGCTTTGATGCGCCGGACCCGGTCTCACCGGCGGGTGTCTCAGGCGTCAACCGATCGATCTGGCACGCACGCAACGGCAGATCGAAATAAAATTGGCTCCCCTCTCCTTCCCGGCTCTCCACCCCGACGGTCCCCTTGAGAACCTCCACCAACTGTCGGCAGATAGCCAGACCCAGGCCCGTGCCGCCATACTGACGGGTACTGGAGGAATCGATCTTGAAGAATGGCTCGAAGAGGCGATCCATTTGTTCCCTGGAGATACCTATACCGGTATCATATACGGAAAATCGAATAGTTTCCGAATCCCCCCGCACGATCTCCAGGCGCACTTCCCCCTCGGCGGTGAACTTCACCGCATTGCCGATCAGATTGAGCAGCACCTGACGTAAGCGTTTCGGGTCTCCCCAGATGTAACCGGGCAGTGCCGGATCGATGCGGGTATCGAGACGCAGCCCCTTCTTATCCGCAGCAAAGGCATGGATCTCCTGTGCCTCCTGGGCCAGATCCGCCAGATTGAAACACCGGAACTCCACCACCGGCTGTCCGGACTCGAAGGCGACCAGATCCAGAATGTCCGTGATCAGGGAGAGCAACCCGTTGCCGGCGCGACGCAGCACCTTCATGCCCAGGCGCTGCTCCTCGTCGAGATTCGACTCCGCCAACAACTCGGCCATGCCGAGAATGGCGTTCAAGGGAGTGCGGATTTCGTGACTCATAATGGCCAGGAACGCACTCTTGGCACGACTGGCCTCTTCGGCGGCCTGTTTGGCCTGGATCAAACTCTGCTCCGTCCGACGGCGTTGCGTGATGTCGCTGAAGGTAACCACCGCCCCCGACACCTGCTCGCCCTCCCTCAAGGGATGTGCATGGTACTCCACCGGAAACGAGCTGCAGTCGGCACGGAAGAAGACTTCGTCATCCCGACGCACGGCTTCGCCAATGATAAAGGTGCGACACACATGACACTTCTCTAAAGCGTAGTTGGAGCCGTCGGGATGGTGATGGTGGATCAACTCGTGCAGATTGGTTCCGGTGAGATCGGCGCCCTCGGGATAGCCCAACAGGCGCAGCGCGGTCGGATTGATGAAAGCGCAGCGCCCCTCCCGGTCGACACCATAAACCCCCTCGCCCATGGAGGCGAGCAGGGAGCGCATCAAGTCCTCCTCTTTGCGCAACGACTCCTCCAGTTGCCGGCGTTGGGTGAAATCCTCCTTCACCGCCACGTAATGGCGCACCGTGCCGTTGGCGTCCCGGACCGGGGCAATGGCGGCGGACTCCCACAGCAATGTCCCGTCCTTGCGCTTATTGATCAACTCTCCGCGCCACTCCTCACCGGCCCGAAGCGTACCCCATAATTCATGATAGATGGACGGAGGGGTGCGCCCCGATTGGAGGAACCGGGGGTTGCGTCCCAGTACCTCGGACCGGGTATAACCCGTCACATGGAAAAATCGGGGATTGACGTATTCCAACTGCCCCTCCGGATCGGTGATCATCACCGAAACCGGACTCTGTTCGACAGCCTGGGTCAGGGTGCGGAATCCGGCCTCGCGAACTTCCAGGCGATCCGCCATATGGTTGAAAGCGATGATGGCTTCCCGCAGTTCCGGTGCGCCAAGCTCCGGCAGTCGCACCGAAAGATCCCCCTGCCCCAGGCTCCGGCTGCCCCGGTCGAGATCCCGCAGCGGGCGCAGACCATTGCGCAACACCAGCCAAATGCCGATGAAATCGAGTACAATGGCCAACAGCAACACCGACAGATGGTGCAGCAATTGCCTCCATTCCCGGTTGACGGTGGGCAGATCGGTCAGTTCCACGTGGATATCGCCGTAATAACGGCCACCCACATTCAGAGCCACCGATCCCACCGGGGCGCGCAAACCGAGCCAGTCCCGAAACCATTCCGGAGCCTGGAGGGACAACCGGGGCGAGGCGCTTTCCAGGTAGGCGCCATGGCGATCCTGGAAACGTACCCGTGCCACGATGTCGCGTCTCACCATTTGAGCCAACATTTGCCGCATGGTGGCGTAATCACCGATTACCGCCATTTCACTCATCAACTGGGGCAGGATGGAAAGCCGGATCTGCAGCTCCTCCTCCATGTTTTGACGTGCTTCAAGGGCGTCTCGCGCGGTGGATGTGTAAAGCATGACCATACCGGCCACCACCAGGGCCAGGCTGGCCGTGATCAACAGTCGACGGGAGAAGGTGAGCCTGTTCCACACCGGCAGGGAAAGGCGTGACAGGGCGTTCATTCGATGTCGGGAGTCAGGCAGGTTCGATAAAAGTCGACGTAGTTCCGGTAATCCTGATGAGTGGCCCGAACAAAGCCGTAGGGGGGATCCTGATTGAGCTCCTTGGCCGCCACCTCCA
>JADGCJ010000242.1 GCA_015229045.1 Magnetococcales bacterium | reverse complement strand
GTGGGGTTCGGGGCGAAGCCCTGACAAAGGCTTTCATGTCCAGGCCTTTCTTGAGTGGGTACCTGGGCAGTTACGAATAACATATCCTCAAACCACGACCACTTCAGGAGACCTTACCGATGCGCACATTACCCCTTTTTCTTTTTGTTGCAGCTCTTGCTCAAGGAAGCATTGCTCAGGCTGCCGACTTGAACGCCGAAGAGGGTCTTTATGACATCACGCTGCAAACCGAAATGCCGGGGATGCCCATGCCCAGCCAAAACATGCGCCAGTGCATCACCCAGGCTGACATCAAGAACCCGCAGAATATATTGAAAAAAGCCAATCAGGCCGATGATTGTGTGATGAAGGACATCAAACAGACAAGCAACAAAATCTCCTTTGCCGTTACATGCCCGAAAGAAAAATTCTCAGGTCAGGGGGAGTATAACTTTTCCGGCAACACCTATACCGGCGTCATGAACATGTCGATGCCCAACCCCATGGCAAACGACAAACCCATGCCCATGACCGTCAAGACAACGGCCAAACGAATGGGGCCGTGCAAATAAAGGAGAGGCAGCAGGCCCAACAAGCTGCCCCGTTTTGCAGGAAAGGGGGCAGCTTGTTTAATCGTGAAGTTTGTGCAGCGCATGTGACCGTGAAAGTCATGCATCGCACCTCATGGCCGGGGGGGGGAGCTTCTCCTCATCCACGAGGGTGGGCCCGACCGGGGTCCACGATCAGGCGGCAGGGGGGGCATCACCCAGCAGAGCCGTTCCCTCACCGCCGATGCGCGTGGCCACCCAATCGATGATGAACCCATAGACCGCGCCAGACACCAAGGTAAGAATAAATATCACCCAGGGAGAGACCATGGCGGTGGCGGGTCCGGTCATGCCACCCGTGGCCAGGGGAAGAGAGACCAGGACGCCCAGGCATGACCCCCGCACCCGGGGGCGAAACGGAAAACCAAACACCGGATGGACTGTGTAGGCCCCGGCCAGGGCGACAACCAGGCCAATCAGGATACGATCGGTCATGATGGTCCAGAAGATGGGATGGGTGACGGATGCCAGCTCAGGTTGATGCTTGGCCGCCAGAGTGACACAGAGCAGTCCGAAGGCAGCGCCCAGAACGATGGCGACCATAAAGCGTTTGGCAGCAGGTTTGGCAGACATGATAAACTCTCCCGAGTGATGATGGGTGAAGCAGACACCCGGCAAAGTATAAATAAACTGCACTTTGTTTCAAGGATTGGGCTGCCCGGACAACAGCCTTTCCAGGACAGGCCACATGGTGTTCAAAATGATCCGATAACCTTGCGGGTTGGGATGGATGCCATCCGGCTGGTTCAAGGCAGGTTGTCCTGCCACTCCGTCCAGGAAAAAGGGGAGCAGGTGTATGGCATGTTTTTTGGCCAGGCGGGGATAAATTTCCGCAAAGCTGCGCGTGTAGGTATCACCATAGTTGGGAGGGATTTGCATGCCGCCCAAAATGACACGAATCTTTTTTTCCTGGAGGCGGGCGAGGATATGGTCGATGTTGCTCTCCATCTGGTCCAGGGGGAGTCCGCGCAATCCATCGTTAGCGCCAATGACGAGGATAACCAGGGAAGGGTTGCTGCGCAGGGTCCAGTCGAGGCGCCGCCACACCCCGGCAGAGGTGTCTCCGGAGACGCCGGCGTTGATCACCCGGTGGGGATGGCCCCGTTCGCGCAAACGCTTTTCCAGCAGGCCGGGATAGCTCTCCTCGCGGGAGACCCCTTGCCCGGCGGTGAGGCTGTCGCCGAGACAGAGAATGACGGGAGGATCGGCGGAGGCCGTGTTGCCAAGAGCCAAAAGGGCCGACAGGAGAAAAAAACAGAGGCGCAGGGGAATCCGGCTTGAGGAAAAGAGAGATGATTGCCAGAATGGGCGCATGATTCGCTTGGACTCCGTTACTTATTCAGTTTCCCACGGTGCAGACACGATCACCATCCTGCGCGGCGTCGATCTGCACGTTCATCCCGGAGAGGTGGTTGGCTTGATGGGGCCTTCGGGCAGCGGCAAGTCCTCTTTGCTGGCCTTGATCGCTGGTGTGGAGCGTCCTGTCAAGGGCCGCGTGGTGGTGGATGGCCTGGATCTTGGTACTCTGGATCAGGATCGTCTGGCGCGGTTGCGTCGTGATCGACTGGGAATGGTTTTTCAGGCCTTTCATCTGCTTCCCTCTTTGACGGCTCTGGAGAATGTCGCCTTGCCGCTGGAATTGGCCGCCGTGCGCGATGCCAGGGAGCGGGCACAGGAGATGCTGGAGCAGGTGGGGTTGGCGCATCGGCTCGGGCATCGTCCGCCGCATCTTTCGGGTGGTGAACAGCAGCGGGTGGCCATCGCTCGGGCCTTTGTGACGCGCCCCGCGCTGCTTTTGGCCGACGAGTTTACCGGCAATCTGGATCGGCAGACCAGTACGCATGTGGTGGATCTGTTGTTTGCCCTCGTAGCTCAGTGGGGCACGACCATGCTGCTGGTGACGCACGATCCAGAACTGGCACGTCGCACTCAGCGGTGTCTGCGCCTGGAAAATGGGACACTTTCAGCCATGCAACCAGCGGCGGCATAAATTGATATCATTCAGAAAAAACCTCCTGCAACGATGGGGCGTCCAGAAAGCGGTCGGACCAGAGTTCCAGTTGATGCGGTTCAGCGGCGACCAGCTTGTCTTTGACCCACTCGGGCAGCGGACCAAAGCGGCGTTGTAATATTTTCAATAGAATAATTCGTCCCTCTTGCCGTCCCTCTTGCCGTCCCTCTTGCCGTCCTTCTTGTCGTCCCTCTTGCCGTCCCTGGGCAATGAGTTCTTCCGCATGGATTGACATCATTTCTTGTCGTCCTTCTTGCCGTCCCCGGGCAATGAGTTCTTCGGCATAGATTGATATCATTTTCGCTTCCTCCAAGGGTTTGACACGGCGAATCATTCGTTGCACATAATCATGATCCAACTTGCTATAGGTAGCCAGCACGTAGTGAAACACCGGCTGGAAAAGTTCCGGGGCCTCTTCAAGGGCGGCGATGATCGATTCCCAGGCAGCGATTTGGGCTTCCGGGTGCCTGGTGCCATACTTCAGGGCGAGCAATCCGGCCCGCAGGCGCGGGTAACGCGGCAGATTGTCGTCCGGAATGGGGCCAAGATCAACCACCTCGAACGAAAAATCGAGCAGCCAGGGGCGCCAGGCGGCATCCGCTTCGACGAGGTTCAGAAACCGGGTTGGCGTGTTCCATGGTCGTTCCCCGTGGTACAAAACGAGCGGCACGACCGCTGGCAACGATTGCCAGGCTGGATTGGCCCGGGCCTCCTGTTCGAGTACACCCATGATACCACGGGCGAGTTGCAAGGCAACCCGGCGATCCGGGTAGCTTTTATGCTCGATCAACGTATAGACGAACATCTCGTTACCGCTAACAGTTTTGGCGCGGAACAAACGGTCCGAGTCATAGCTGCGCAACTCTTCACTGACGAAGGATCCCTCCACCAATTCCGGATCACCTGGGGCCAGCAACGCTGTGATTGCCGGGGGCAGATAGGCTCGCAGCAACTGCCCTGCCGTCTCGGGATGGGAGAGCAGGGCCTTGAACAGCCGGTCGTGGGGGTGAGAAAGGTCGATCATGACCAAAAGATATCCTGCTTAGGTTCATTTGTCATCGATTTGCCGAAATGGTGTCAGGAGTGGCGTTGGTTTTCCCTTGATGAGAAAAAAGATGTTAAAATATGGGTAACTCTGCCCAGGCAGCAGGGCAATCGCATTTGAAGCTGACACACCCGAGGCCATGATCGCTTTTTGGCATCGGGGTCCAGGGGGTTGGCGACCGGACAGGTCCAGGACAGAGTCCTGGTGGAGTTCGGGGCGAAGCCCTG
>JADGCJ010000241.1 GCA_015229045.1 Magnetococcales bacterium | reverse complement strand
CCCCACCAGGACTCTGTCCTGGACCTGCCAGGGAGCCAGCCCCCTGGACCCCATTTTGACCCCATTTTCGCTACGCTCAATTGGACCAGGGGTAACTGGTCATGTTTCCCTCAAGAATGCCAATGCCCATGGAACGACCCACCCGTACCGCCCAACGCCGTGACCAGTGCCCCCCCTTGAACGACCATTGATGATATCGCCGCCGTCGATAATCGGGGAGCATCTCCTGCATCCAGGCAGCGAAAGGAACTATAAACCCGGTCTTGGGTTTGTCGACGATCGACGCTGGAACGGGAGGATGGGGCGCAGCCGCCAGCAGACGCTTGCCGGAAGAGTCCAGACCCTTGAGCAGCAAGGGAGCCAGGGACCGGATCAACTCCGTATCCACGAGCGGCACCCGAACCTCCAGGGAATGAGCCATGCTGGCCCAGTCCGTGTCGCGCAGCAGTTGGTTGCGCATGTACAGGGAACCTTCCATGGTGGCTACCCGGGCATAGGCCGATTGGGGTTCCGGATCCAGGGTGGAGCTGATGACTCCCAGGGGTTGCAGGCGGTCCAGCCCATCTCTGGCCAAATCGTCCCCCAAAAGCCCCGGCAGCTCCCACGGCATGAACAAACCCCGTCGCAAGAGATAGGCTCCCGGCCAGGTGCCTCCATGCAAAACCAGACCGGCAATCTTGGGGCTGAAACCGGAAGGCAGCATGGGTGTCAGCACATGCTGCAAAATGGTGCCAAAACCGGGAATCCTGGCCAAAGGGGCGAAAGATTGCACCCACTTGGGCAGGTCGTTGAACGAGGTGTAGCCGCCGAACAGTTCATCGCCACCGAGACCGGAAATGGCCACCTTGAGTCCCAGTTCCCGGGTCGCCTTGCTGACGAACCAGGTATTGATGCCATCGATGCTGGGTTGATCCATGGCGGCCAGAATACCGGGCACATCGGCCAGAAACTCTTCCCGTTTGACTGTACGGATGACATGCGGCGAGCGGTAGCAACGAGCGGTCTCAGCCGCCAGAACCGATTCGTCTTCGGGAAGATTTTCAAACTCCTCAAAGCGCAGAGTAACCGACTGGAGTTCCACGTCGGTCATGCGCGCCATGCCCAGGAGCGCTCCGGAGTCCACTCCCGCCGAGAGAAAACAGCCTACCGGCACATCGGCCACCAGATGGCACCGCACGGAGTCCTGCACAGCCTCGGCGACCAAAGGTTCCAAGGTGGCATGGGTGCAGATTTGGCTCTCTTCGATGGCGTCGCACCAAAGAGAGGCCAAAGAAAAATATTTCCGGGGCGATTCGACCTTGCCCGGACGCGCCATCATCCAATGGCCGGCCGGCAACGCCTGAATAGCACGATACAGGGTGAAAGGCTCCGGCACCGAGCCGAACAACAAAAATCCGACAGCCCCTGCCGGATCCCGTGCCGGGTTCACCCCGTACCCTGCCAGGAGAGATTTGACCTGTGAAGCGATGCGCAGGATCTCGCCATCATCGGCATAGTAGAGGGGTTTGATTCCCAGGGGGTCTCGAGCCAGAAACAGGGTCTGTTCAACCGCGTCCCACAACACCAAGGCGAACATGCCCCGCAAAACCTCCACCATGGCCGGACCACGCTGGGCATAGAGGTACAACAGCACTTCGGTATCGGAGGTGGTGCGAAATCGATACCCGGCCTGTTCCAGATTCTGTCGCAAGGCCTTGTAGTTATAAATCTCCCCATTGAAGACCACGGCATAACGACCATCAGCGGAGAGCAGAGGCTGGTTGGAACGGGCATCCAGGTCAATGATGGAAAGCCGTCGATGTCCCATCACGAGGTGTCCGCGTGGTTCGCACCACTCGCCCGCCGCATCCGGGCCACGGTCGGCCATGTGATCCCGAATGGCACGCAGCTCCCGCATGGAAGGGGGGGGTGCGTGAGGGGCGTAGGAGAAGAGTGCAACGACTCCACACATGCGACGACCTCCTCCTTTGACAGAAAGCACTCAAGAGAACCGGGGAGATCCAGGAAGGGCTGTGCCCTTCCTGGCAGGATCCCGGAACAGGATTCCAATCGATCGCAAAATTTACAATCCCAGCTCGGCAAAGAAGTTGTTGCCTTTGTCATCGACGATGATGAAGGCTGGAAAATCCTTGACCTCGATGCGGTAGACTGCCTCCATGCCCAACTCGGGATAATCGATGACCTCGACCTTTTTGATGGACTCCTGCGCCAACTGTGCCGCAGCCCCGCCGATGGATCCCAGATAGAACCCGCCATGTTTTTTGCAGGCGGCAGTCACTTCCGGACTGCGGTTGCCTTTGGCCAGCATGACAAAAGAGCCCCCGCTGGCCTGAAAACGATCGACATAGCTGTCCATGCGACCAGCCGTGGTGGGACCAAAGGAGCCTGAGGCGTACCCTTGGGGCGTTTTGGCTGGTCCGGCGTAATAGACGATGTGGTTGCGGAAGTAGTCCGGCATCCCCTCTCCACGCTCCAGACGTTCCTGAATCTTGGCATGGGCGATATCGCGTGCCACCACGATGGCGCCGGTCAGCATCACCCGGGTACGAATCGGATGGCGGGAGAGGGTTTCACGAATCTCCGACATCGGGCGATTCAGGTCCAGGCGAACCACATCGCCAGAGAGGGAATCAGCCTTGATTTCGGGCAGGAAACGTGCCGGATCGCGTTCCAGCTCTTCCAGCCAGATCCCCTCGCTGTTGATCTTGCCGAGGGCATTGCGATCCGCCGAACAGGAGACGCCAATGCCCACCGGACAGGAGGCCCCATGCCGAGGCAAACGGATCACGCGCACGTCGTGGGCAAAATATTTCCCTCCGAACTGAGCGCCCAGACCGATCTCCTGGGTGATTTTCAAGACTTCCGCTTCCAGTTGCAGATCCCGGAAGCCGCGTCCCAGATCGTTGCCGGTGGTTGGCAGGCCGTCGAGGTAGCGTGTCGATGCCAGTTTGACGGTTTTCAGGACCATTTCCGGCGAGGTGCCACCGATGACGATCCCCAAATGGTAGGGCGGGCAGGCGGAGGTTCCCAGGCTGAGAATTTTTTCTTTCAGAAAGGCCTTGAGGGTGGTGGGATTGAGCAGGGCCTTGGTCTGTTGGTACAGATAGGTCTTGTTGGCCGACCCCCCCCCTTTGGCGATGAAGAGAAACTTGTAATAATCCCCATCCACCGCTTCGATATCGATTTGGGCGGGCAGGTTGGTGCCGGTATTTTTTTCATCGTAGAGGGTCAGGGGTGCGACCTGAGAGTAGCGCAGATTGGTTTCGGTATAGGTCTTGAAGACGCCCCGGGAGAGGGCCTCCTTGTCGCCGCCTCCGGTCCAGACCCGCTGACCTTTTTTGGCCACCACCGTGGCCGTTCCCGTATCCTGGCAGCTGGGCAGGATCATGCCGGCGGCAATGTTGGCATTCTTGAGCAGTTCCAGGGCGACATAGCGATCGTTGGCCGAGGCATCCGGGTCATCGATGATGTGACGCAGCTGTTGCAGATGGCCGGGGCGCAACAGATGGGCGATATCGCGCATCGCTTCGCTGGCCAGCAGGGCCAGGCCTTCCAGCTCCACCTTCAGCATATCGACACCCTGGAAGGATGCCTTGCTGACATGCTCCCGAGTCAACAAACGATAGGGGGTGGTGTCCGGACCGGGATCCAGCAGCTCCATATAACGAAATTCCGGCATGGTGGGCGTCTCCTTCCAAGGGCTGTATTGGCGAACATGAGCAAGTTTCGCACCTAAAAAAAATTTCGGCCATAGGCAAAGGCCTGTCAAACGGGGTCCAGGGGACTGAATCGTTACAAAAAAAAGTAACTGCCCAGGTACTTCATCAAGAAAGGCCTGGATATGAAAGCCTTTGTCAGGGCTTCGCCCCGAACCCCATA
>JADGCJ010000240.1 GCA_015229045.1 Magnetococcales bacterium | reverse complement strand
CTCATAACCGGTCGGTCCCAGGTTCGAATCCTGGTGGGCCCACCATTTTGATTTTTAAAGGTTTTCTCGTTATCTGGAGCGGGTTTTTGGGTACCCTGAACAGGGACGAAAAAGCCCAATGTTTCCAAGGGTTACGCGGGAGGGTTCGAAAACGTACTTGGTGCAGAACCGGACTTGCAGGAGTCGAAATGGGCGGATATCATTCTCTCTCCGGCCCCATTCTCCAAAGCCTGTGGACCCGCCATGGGTGGGTCCGGAAATTACGGACTCACTTAACGCAATGATATTGAAAGAATATCATTGCCTCCTGATGCTGGACTGGTTCGATGTGAAACTTGGTTGCGGAGAACGGGGGGAGGATTCGAAAGTGGGTCCGGATTGGCTTTATGACACATTTGCGTATGGTGCCCCTGGATTCGGTAAGATTGAAGTAACCTTAAACGGGAGGTGAATATTGGCCATTGAAGTGTTCATCTCCTATGCCCATGAGGACAAGAACTTCCGCAAGGCACTCAATAACCAGTTGATGCCCCTAAAGCGCGTAGGCTTGGTGTCAGTCTGGCATGACCGCATGATTGCTGCTGGCACAGAATGGGAAAGCCAGATTGATGCGGCACTGGAACGCTGCCAGATCGTTCTCCTCCTGGTTAGCCCTAACTTTTTTGCCTCAGATTATTGCTACGGCAAAGAGGCCAAACGGGCGCTGGAGCGTCACCATGCGGGCAAGGCCAGGGTGATTCCGGTAATCCTGAAGCCTTGCGAATGGCAGATTGATCCCCTCGCTAAGCTCCAGGCCTTACCCGAGGACGGCAAGGCGGTGACCAGTTGGAAAACCCACGACCATGCGTGGGTACAAGTCGCCAAGGCTATCAGGGAAATTACCACCGAGGGCAGCAAACTTGGCTCCACTTCAAAATCCGAGCAATTACTTGAAGAAAGGTGGACTCATTGCCAGGCTGGTGCGTTCGAAAAAGCTGTTGAATGTGCCGAAGAAGCCGCTCGAATCGCTTGCCATGAGAGTGACAAAAAGACTTTGGCAAGGGCACTTCGAAGCGCGGCAAGAGATCTTGGCGATCTCCTGATTTTAGAACGACCTGATGAGTTTGATGCAAAGAAAATTACCACCCGTATCGCGTCCCATCTCTCTGAACTCGAAACCTTGGATATTCCGGAGGCGGAACTTTATTTGGAAAAAGCCTTATTCGCTCGGCTGGATAAAAGAGCGAGTGATGCCCTGAAATATGCAGAAGAAGCTGAAACAAAGACGGATAATCCCGAGACGGCAGCCCAGTCCCTCTTGGTCCAACTCCAAGCCCATTGGCAATTGAAAACTCCCGAAGTCGGCCTGGCACTTCAAGAACGCATTTCCTCTGTGATGGAGAAAGTTGGAAAGGGAAATGCAGGGCTTGTGCTTCAGGCCAGTTGGCTGCGGACGCTTTGCAAGGCAGCAAAAAGCAACGACGAGGATGTTCGGAACTTTATTGCCCTTGTTCAGGAACTAATTAATGACGGACGAGAGACCACTGCTCATGCCCTCATTGTAGTCGATCAAGTCGTCTCGGAATTCGGTCGGGCGAACGAATTAGAACGTGTACGATCCCTTCTGAAATTGGCACTAGGATTAGCACTGTCCATGCGGGAACCGATGCGCACGGCTACCATCGCTATCCAGACCGCCGAGGTCGAGGCCGAACTGGGAAACGAACTTGAGGCAAGGAAACATCTTGGTATCGCGGACAAATGGATCGATACCCTGAAATCTAACGGGGATAAGAAGGCGTGGGTCCATCGAAAGTCGACGGCCTTGGCTACACAAGGAAGGATTGAATCAAGGCTGGCAATAAAGATTGAAAAATCAGATTATGGACGCTCTCTTCGGCACCGCAGGGCAGCATATGAACTTTTGAAACAAGCCTTGGTGTTCGTTGATACCCATGAAGCTGATCTGGTTGGAGACTTCGGCCCATTCCGTGCTGATTTATGCCTCCAGTTGGGAAAAGCGGTCTTGGCTCTGGGGCAACGCTTGGAAGCCGCAGAGCACTTCCAACAGGCCAGAACGCATCAGGTCATGGCCGATGAGAGGTTTCAGGAGATCGCTGTCGAGGCATCCATGCGCGAGGCCGACGCTTTGCTGTTTGGAGGGAAACCCGAGGAAGCCAGGAGACTTCTGGAAGAAATGGTTGTTGCGCCCTGGACCACGGAACGTGTGCGGAATGATGTCAAAAGGAATATCGACTGGATTGATGAACACGTTCTTTCTGTTAAGGAATGGATCAAATCGGAAGCTGCCGATAGAATCCGCAACAGTGTCGGCTCGAATCCTGAAGAACTTCGTCACGTTGTCGCTGAGCAAATTCGCCCCCTTGTCGAATGGTTTCGGGAGTTTCCACCAAAGAAGGGTGCGGGGCACGCTTACTCGGAACTGTTCGACATATGGGGAAGGGGAGGCTTTAGCCGCATTGTTGCAGCGGTGCAGGGCTATCCTCTTGATTCTATTTCGGTCGATGCCACAAGTGTAGCCGATATCCGTATGTGGGCCAGAGTATTCTGCCCGCTTTACGATACGGTGATCATCAACTGGAAGGGGCCAATGGAAAATGGGTTCGCTATTGTTCCCATGCCGGACAATTTGGGACCACCCGGTGAGTTCGGCGGGCAAGGGTATATGCGAACAAGTGATTTGCTGAAAGGAAAGGATGGCTGGCACGCGGCCTGCGGATGGGGCAACTTTCTTCCCAAAGACGTTGCCGAGTTTCTGGCTACGGAGGCACTTCCTCTCTTCCGATCCGGTCGGCTTGTCCTTCTTCCCGCCCCCCTGATTGGTTGTACCCAAAGTGCCATCGGCTGGACAGACAACTTGTTCGTCGACACTTTGCTAGGTGGTGTTGTGAAGACAGCTGGCATGGGGGCGGGAGACATGAGCCCCTCGTCAAGGAAAGCAAAAACCTCCCGTCTTCTTGACCTGAGCGTTGTCAGCCTGCCCTACTTTGATAATGTGCCGTTGAGCATACTCGACCAAGTCCTGAATGAGATGGTCGAAGGGCTCTTGCCCCTTCGCCGTCTCGTGCAAGAGACTTTGGGAAGCCGCCATCTGCGTGAGGAACGATGGGATGGTCTGCGCTTCCATTTTACCGACATCCGCGATGCGTTTCGCCAGTTAGATGAACGATACCGGGCCATGGCCGCATCGCGACCGGAAGGGGCAGAATGGCGCGTTTCTGATTTGACGGGAGCCTTCTCGGCTGCTGAGCGACCCAAAGATACCCCGGGTTTAGATCCGATGACTGACCTGCTGCGGTCGATCGCCGGAAGCAAACCTGACCTTGGTCCATGGATTCCATTCTGGCGTCTTCGGGAAGCTGGTGGTCAGCTTAATTGGACAAAACCTCTCGATAACCGGAGCGAGCCTCCTGACGAGGAGGCAAGACGTCGTGGCTTCTCAAATATTTCCCAGGGGTGGCTTTTCCCAGGGGATGGTGGGCCTGGAATGGCAAGTGCGTTTATGTTCTGAGTGGCTTCGCCGCAGCGTAGGGGATCTCCAGCACCAGCGGATCCACAGAGATCACTTATCGAGTCAGTAATCAATTACTAACATGGGATCGGAACAGAAACGGATCATCGGGACCGCTGATCGCCTTCACGCATCTCTTCAAGGAGACCTTTCCCTTGAAGAGTGCAGAAGCCGAATTCGGGATATCCTCAAGAATGTGCCCGTTCCTCCAGGATGGCTACTGAAATCCGGGGACAGGAAATCCGGGGACAGTATATCCATTTCCTTTCCGGACAGGAAATCCGGAAATCCGGGGACAGTATATCCATTTCCTTTCCGGCTCGAAAAAGTTAAATTGACCCATGCGAGAAATCCGGGGACAGTATATCCATTTCCTTTCCGGCTCGAAAAAGTTAAATTGAC